>PXSC01000023.1 GCA_003023535.1 Halobacteriales archaeon QS_9_70_65
CGTCGGTCGTGGTTCCGGCGGCCGCCTCCGGCATCATCTCCTCGTACGTGCTCGCGCTCTCGCGGGCGATCGGGGAGACGATGATCGTGACGATGGCCGGCGGACAGAGCCCGAAAATGCCCTACTTCCCGAACGTGCTGCGGAACTTCACGGATTCGATCGAGGCGATGACCGCGTCGATAGTCAAGATCGCAAGCGCCGAGTCGCTCGGGCAGACGGCCACGTACGAGGCGATGTTCGCCATCGGACTGACGCTGTTCGTGCTGACGCTCACGATGAACATACTCGCAGAACTCGTCCGCCGACGGTTCAGGGAGGTGTACTGAGATGGCGACGAAACCCGAACCCGCCGAGTCGATCCGTCGGGACGGTCGGTTTAGCCTCAAAGAGCTCAAAGGCAAGGCCTTCGAGGGAGTGCTGATCGCGGCGACCCTCGTCGGTATCGTCGCCCTGCTCGTCCTGTTCGGGTACATGTTCTTCGACGCGGTCGGTCCGCAGGCCGCGTCGGCGAAGTGGTATCTCCTGTTCTTCGGGACCCTGGTCGCTCCCACGTCGGCGTTCGCGCTGTACAGCCGCCGGCGACCGGCGGTCCGGCGGATGAACGCGAAAGCATTCGCGGCGGTGTTCGGTGGACTCGCGTTCAGCCTCGCCGCGTGGGTCGTGTTCGATGCGACCGGGCCACGCGGCCCGTTGCTTTACGTCCTGCTGGCCGGCGTCTCGCCGCTCCTCATAGCCGGGTACGCGAAGTACGTCGAGCGGTCGATGTTCGTCGGTCCGGCGATGGTCGCGTCCACGCTGGTCGCGCTTCTCTGGACCCTCGGCACCGAGGTCTTCGTCTTCGCCCTGTTCGATCTGATCGGCCTCCTGTTCGGCTGGATCCCGGTCCTCGGGTCGCTTCGACTCCCGGTCGGCCTCCCGGCCCTCGTCACTGCCGTCTCGGCCGGCGTCCCGACGCTCGCCGTGCTCCGGTACCTCGTCCGGCGAGACGCCCCGCGACGGGCATTCGTCCTCGTGCCGGTCGTGGCGGCGCTGAGTGGCCTCGGGACGGCAGGATTCGACTTCTGGCTTCACCCGTACGTCGACGTCCTCGCGGCGTGGGTCGCGTACGTCTGTCTCGTCGGGGTGCCGGTCGCGGCGGTCGTCGCGCTGGCGGTCAGGCGCCGTGCGACCGTCAGAGATGGCCTGGTCGCGGGCGGCGCCGCCGTCGCCGGAAACCTGGCGGTCGGCGGTGTCGCACTCGCTCTCTCCATCGACCCGTCCTTCTGGGTCGTCATGTTCTCGGGCGCAGTAGTCCCGGTGGCGTACGTCGTCGGCGACGCCGTCATCGCGGACCGCGAGGGACGTATCGGACTCCTCGGGCCATTCGTGCTCATCGGTGGCGTCCTGCTCGGGGCGCTCCTCGAGGACATCATCAATGCCACCGGCCCTGATACGTGGATCACGCCGACGCTACTGTTGAGCACCTGGAACGGTCTCGACCCGACGGAAGCCGGTGCGTATCCCGAGACCGTCGGCTCGATCATGATCGTCAGCGTCATGGCGCTGATGTCGTTCCCGGTCGGCGTCGGTGCGGCGATCTACCTCGAGGAGTACGCGCCGAAGACGGGGCTGGCGGGACGGTTCGCGAACTTCGTCGAGGTCAACATCGCGAACCTCGCGGGGGTTCCGTCGGTGGTGTACGGATTACTCGGCCTCGCCCTGTTCAACAACGTTCTCGATTTCCCGCCCGGAATCGTCTTCACCGCAGGGGCGACGCTCGGACTACTGATACTACCGATCGTAATCGTCTCCGCTCAGGAGGCCATCCGCGCGGTGCCGGACTCCCTCCGCCGGGGCTCTTACGGGATGGGTGCGAGCCGGTGGCAGACCCTCCGGAACGTCGTGCTTCCGGAGGCAGTGCCGGGCATCCTGACCGGCACCATCCTCGCGCTGGGGCGAGCGATCGGAGAGACCGCGCCGCTACTCATCATCGCCATGCCGGTGTCGAGCAGCACCCCGGAGGGACTGTTCGACAGCGGCGCTGCGCTCTCGCTGCGAATCTACGCGTCGTCAGCCAAAGCGATTCCGGAATACAGGAAAGGCGTCCTCGCGGCCCTGGCTATCGTGTTGCTCGCGTTGATGCTCACGATGAACGCCGTCGCGATACTCCTCCGGAATCGATATCAGACGAACGATAGGTAATCCACGGGACTAATCACAATGAGCGAAAAAGAACTCGACGACGAATTGGACGGCGAAAGCGAGGGTGCGGTGGATTCCTCGCTGATAGGCATGGAGGTCGCCGATACGGACACGAAGGATCAACGACCCAGAACCGAAGAGACGGTCATCGAGACACGGGGCCTGAACGTCTACTACGGCGACGAGCGCGCGCTCCACGAGGTCGACATGGAGATCCACGAGCGGGAGGTGACCGCCATCATCGGGCCGTCGGGTTGCGGAAAGTCGACCTACCTCCGGTGTATCAATCGGATGAACGATCTCGTCGAAGCGGCGACCATCGAGGGTGAGGTTCGCTTCGGGGGAATGGACATGTACGGCGATGACGTCGACCCAGTCGCGCTCCGTCGACGCATCGGGATGGTGTTCCAGCACCCGAACCCCTTCCCGAAGAGCATCTACGACAACGTCGCGTACGGACTTCGGATCCAGAACCGCACGGAAAACCTCGACGAGAAGGTCGAACAGGCGCTGAAGGACGCGGCGCTGTGGGACGAGGTCAACGATCAGCTCGACGAGAGCGCGATGGACCTGTCGGGGGGCCAGCAACAACGGCTCTGTATCGCGCGGGCCATTGCGGTCGACCCCGAAGTGATCCTGATGGACGAGCCCACCTCCGCGCTGGACCCGGTCGCCGGCTCGAAGATCGAGGACCTCATCGACGAACTCGCCGAGGAGTACACCGTCGTCATCGTCACCCACAACATGCAGCAGGCCGCCCGCATCTCCGACCGGACGGCCGTGTTCCTCACTGGCGGCGAACTCGTCGAGTACGACGACACCGAGACGATCTTCGAGAACCCGGAACACCAGCGCGTCGAGGACTACATCACCGGCAAGTTCGGATAGCGATGGCCCGCAACGACTACCAGGAGCAGCTCGACGCGCTCCGGGACGACGTCCTCGCGATGGGCGAGATGGCGGTGTCGGCCTACGACGACGCCCTGGCGGCGCTGGAATCGAAAGACGAGACGCTGGCCGCGGAGATAATCGACGGCGACGACGTCATCAACGACCGCTATCTCGAACTGGAAAGCGATTGTATCGACCTGTTCGCGCTGCAACAGCCCGTCGCCGGCGACCTCCGGTTCGTCGCCTCGTCGTTCAAGATCATCACCGACCTCGAGCGCGTCGCCGACCTGGCGACCAACCTCGCGGCGCACGCCGTCGCCGCCGAGCGGGAGCGCTACCCGGAGGTCGATATCCGCCACGTCGGCGAGCGCGCGCGGTCGATGCTGGTCGACGCCCTCGAGGCGTACGACGACGGCGACGCGGCGGCCGCCCGGGAGGTCGCCGCCCGCGACGACGAGATCGACCGGCTCTGCGAGACGGCCGCCGAGACCGTCGTCGGGGACCTGCTCCGGACGGAGTACGGCGACGACACCGGCACCATCCTCGCGGACGCCCGGCGGCTCCTGTTGACGATTCGGGACCTCGAACGGGTCGGCGACCACGCGGTCAACGTCTGTGCGCGCGTCGTCTACATGGACGACCAGAACGACGAGCTCCTCTACTGATGAGTCCGCACACCGACGACGGCCCGGTCGAACGGACGGTACAGCTGGCCGGCGGCTCGACGTTCACCGTCTCCATTCCGAAGGGGTGGGCCGAAGAGCGGGACATCGGCCCCGGAACGGGGCTGTCGATCTACCCCTTCGAGGACCGGCTGGTCGTCGCCGCCGGACCCGACGGCGACCGGACGGCCGCGCTGGACGCCGACCGGCTCGGCGCCGACGTTCTGCGGCGTCGGGTCCGGGCGGCGTACGCCGCCGGCGCCGACGAGATAACGGTCCGCTCGCCGACGGGCCTCGGCGCCGAAAAGCGCCGCGCGGCGACGTCGGCCGTCACGGAGCTGGTCGGCGTCCAGGTGGCCGGCGAGACCGACTCGGAGCTGACGGTCCGGAGCCTGCTGGACTCGACGGAGGTGTCGCCGGCGGAGACCGTCGACCAGCTGCGCGGGCTCGTGGTGCCGATGCACCGGGAGGCCGTCGAGGCCGTCGTCGCCGACGACGCGGCGCTCGCCGAGCACGTCGCCGCCCGCGACGACGACGTCGACCGGCTGTTCGCGCTCGTCTGCCGGCAGTTCTACCGCGTGCTGGGCGACGTCCGCGAGGCCGACCGTCTGGAGGCTGGCCGGCTCGAGGCGCTCACCCGGTTCCGGGTCGCCCGCTACCTCGAGCGGGTGGCCGACCACGCCGAGCGGGTCGCCGACGTGGCGGCCCGACAGCCGGCGGCCCCGTCGCCGGCCGTCGGCGACCGCCTCGAGGAGCTGGCCGGCGACGCCCGCGGCGTCCTGACGGCGGCGCTCGACGGCGAGACGACGGCGGCGCTGGAACGCCGGGCGGCGGTCCGCCCGGAACTCGACGCCCTCGACCGCCGGCTGTACGACGACGGCGGCGAGGCGGCGTACCTCTGCGGCCGGGCCGTCGAGAGCGTCCGCCGGACCGCCGAGAACGGCGGCAACGTCGCCGAGGCGTACTCGCTGCTGAACGTCGGCGACGACTGAGGGTCGGGGCCGGGACGGCAGCCCACCCGGGTGGCGAGCCGCTCACTCCGCGAGCGACACCTCCGAGGTGCGCTCCCAGTCGCGCTCGTCGACGACGGTGACGGAGTCGTCGTCGAAGACGTAGAGGTAGTCGCCGACGTAGGCGGTCCGCCGGACCCGGTCGCCGGTCGCGACGGTGGTCTCCACGGAGAGGCCGTCCGTGTAGTCGAAGACGTAGGCCGTCTCGCCGGCCGGCAGGAAGAACACCCCGTTGCGGCGGTCCATGAGGAACGCGCGGTGGCTGTCGGCGACCGCCGAGAACCGGGCGTCGAGCATCCGGTCGGTCTCGACGGTCGGATTCGACGGCTCGGAGACGTCGAAGACGACGAGCTTCACCTTGCCGTTTTCCTCGCCGATGCCGAGCACGCGGTCGCCCGGGAGCGGGTGGAGGTACGACGAGAAGCCGGGGAGCTTCAGTTCGCCCTCCAGCGTGGGGTTCGTGGGGTCCGAGAGGTCGACGACGTGGAAGGGGTCGATACGCCGGAACGTGACGACGTAGGCCTCGCCGTCGGCGTAGCGGACCGAGTAGATGCGCTCGGTGACGCCCATCCCCGTCACGGAGCCGGTCACCTCCAGGGACTCGTCGAGAACGTAGAGGTCGTTCTCGCTGTCGGCCCCCATCGCGCCGGGGACGGTGGTGGCGATCCGGAACTCGCCGTCGTCGACGTCCATCGAGAACTGGTCGAGCGGCCGCCCGGGGACCGACCCGGTCGCGCCGGCCGCGACGGTCGGGCTCTCGCCGTCGACACCTGTCACGTCGAAGGCGACGATTCCGGTGCGGACGAACTGGCGCTTGTTGTCGGCGGCCCACGCCCGTCTATCCTCGAAGAGCTCCCGTTCGGCCTCGCGGCGCTCGGACTCGGGGAGGCCGGCCAGCCAGCTCTGAACCGCCCGCTGGAGCTCGATCCGCTTCGCCCGCGGCCCGATGTCGTAGTCCTGTATCTCCTCGATGCGGTCGAGCGTCTCATCGTCCAGCCTGTCGGACTGGTTCTCCTGTAGGAACCGGGCCATCACCTCCGCGCGGTCGACCCGCTGGGGGTAGGTCACGTGGACGGCCCCGGGGGAGACGTGGACCACGGTGCTGCCGCCCGAGCCGACGAACGACGCGGAGTCGTCGACCGACCCGTCGGCCGGGTCGAGCAACGTCACCGTGTAGGTGGTGTCGACGGCCGTCGGTTCCGCAGGGTGGTGGATTTCGGTGCAGGGCACCGAGACGCCGTCCATCGGCTCGACGGGGCAGGGTTCGCGCCGGTCGACGCCGTCGGCGGTGACCAGATAGACGGTATCGGCGTGGAGCCGGGCGGTGACGAGGCGGCCCGACAGCTCCCGCGACCACGTCCGCTCGGGGTCCTCGCGGTTGGCGACGTCGTAGCCGACGACGGCGTCGCCGTCGAAGACGACGAGCGTGTCGTCGGCCAGCAGTAGCTTCCCGGAGACGTCCAGTCGGCTGGCGACCTCCGGGGCGGCGGGGTCGTCGGTATCGATGAGCCGGACGCCCCCCTCGCGGTCCGGCGGGTCGTCGGCGTCCTCGCCGGGTTCGCGAACCACCCGGTTGCGGTCCCGCGGCGAGTAGTAGATCGTCTCCGGCGTCGTCTTCAGGACGTCCGGCTCGTCGACGCCCGCCACCTGGAGGTTGGTGTCGGAGGCGCGGCGCTCGCCGTCGGCGTCGTCGGCGCTCCGGGCGGACGCCTCCTCGACGGGCGTCTCGGTCTGCGCGGGGGCGGCGTCGTCTGCCGCCGCGTCGCCGCCCGCGTCGGCGGGTTCGACCTCTCGGGAGACCTCGTCGCCCCGGAGCGCTCGGTTCGGCCGGGTCGGCCGGTCGGCCGCCCGGAGGTACGACCGGAACTCCTCGGCGGAGTCGAACGTCGACACCGCGGGCTCCTGAACGGTACCGTCCGCGGGTCGGTCGGCGGGGGCGACATCTGCCAGGACGATCGCGCCGGCGCCGCCGGCGACGATGGCGACGGTGACGACGACGGCCACCTGAACGGTCGACAGCGAGGCGGTCCGGCTCATGGAGCCGGCTACTGCGGCCACCGATAAACACCTCCGCTAAGGACAAAGAGCCGTTTTAGATACCGCCCGCCCGGACCGACCGTGCCGTCCGCCCGGCCGGCCCGGCGCGAAGCTTGGACCGACCGGGAATTTCCACCCGAAGCGACGGCGCCGCCCGGCTATCACGACTAGCCACGCTTATTACACAGAAGCACCTTAGTCAGAGAGAGCACGATGATGGAAATGATGGGTCCGGCGGCACGCGTACTGTTCGTTACCGACCGGCCCGGCCGGTGGCAGACGGCGGCGTTCCTCGAGGCCGTCCGGGAGTCGGCGCCGTCGCTGCCGGTCGTCCTGCTGGCGGAGCCGGACGACGGCGGGGTCGCCAGCCGGGCCGTCGCCGCCGACGTCTCGGAGTTCGTCCCGGCGTCGGACCCCGAAGTCGGGTCGCTGCTGACCGACCGCGTCGAGGCGGCGGTCGGCGACCGGCGGCCGGCCCGCGACGGCGGGGCCGTCCCCATGCCCATCGACGACGTCGGCATCCGCGAGGAGCTGCGGCTGAAGGAGCGGGCCATCGACGAGGCGCCGGTCGGCATCACCATCACCGACCCGAACAGGCCCGACAATCCGATGATATACATCAACGACGCCTTCGAGCGGCTGACGGGCTACGACAAGGCGGAGTCGGTCGGCCGCAACTGCCGGTTCCTCCAGGGGCAGAACTCCGACCAGGAGGCCATCGACGCGATGCGGGAGGCCGTCGACCAAGGCGAGCCGGTGTCCGTCGAGCTGCTGAACTACCGGGCCGACGGGGAGCCGTTCTGGAACCGGGTCGACCTCGCGCCGGTCCACGGCCCCGAGCGGGACGTGACCAACTTCGTCGGCTTCCAGACCGACATCACCAACCGGAAGCAGGCGGAAATGGAGGCCAAACACCGCGAGGCCGAGCTGGAACACCTGCTGGTCCGCATCGACGGCCTCCTGCAGGACGTCACCCGGGAGCTGGTGCAGGCCGGCTCGCGGTCGGAAATCGAGGCCGCCGTCTGCGATCGGGTGACGGTCGTCGACACCTACGAATTCGGCTGGGTCGGCGTCCCCGACTTCTCCACGGAGACGCTCGTCGCCAGCACGCACGCCGGCGAGTGGGCCCCGCCGGACGACGCCCTGACGGTCGACCTCTCGACGTCGGAGCCCGGCCCGACCGTGACGGCCTACGAGACGTCGGAGCCCGACCCGACCGTGACCGCCTACGAGACGGGCGAACTCGAGGTCGTCAGGGACGACGACGCCCTCGCGGCGGCGGCCGACGGGATGCCGTGGCTCGACGCCGAAGCGCTGTCCGGCATCGCCGCGGTACCGCTGTCGTACGGCGAGACGACGTACGGCGTGCTGACGCTGTACACGACGGACGGCGACGCGCTGAACGAACACGAGGCCGTCGTCCTGGAGGCGCTGGGCCGGGCGGCCGGGACGGCGATCAACGCCCTCGAGCGGGGCCGGATTCTCGCCTCCGACAGCGTCACCGAACTCGCCCTCGAGACGACCGACGCCGACCTCTTTTTCGTCGACGTCTCGGCGACGGCCGGCTGTTCGCTGGAGTTCCAGGGGTCGGTCTACCGCGACGACGGCTCGGTGCTGATGTTCTTCGACACCGACGCCGACGCCGAGGCCATCCGGGACATCGTCGACGACTCCGCGAACATCCGGTCGGCGACGCCCATCCACGACTACGACGAGACGACGCTGTGGGAGTTCGGGGTCACCGACGACTCCATCACGGCGAGACGGAGCTGGCCGCTCACCGCGAGCGGGAGCGGCCGCCGCAGACGAAGCGGGGGTTCATCGCCGACCTCGAGAAGCGGCTCACCGAGCGCCAACTGACGGCGCTGCGGAAGGCCCACGTCAGCGGCTACTACGAGTGGAACCGCTCGGTCACCGGCGAGGAGCTGGCCGAGTCGATGGGGATCGACCGTTCGACGTACCACCAGCACCTCCGGGCCGCCGAACGGAAGCTGACGGAGGCGTTCTTCGAGCGGGCGGTCTCGCACGGCTGACCCCGCTCACCAGACGCCCTCGCGGCGGTCCATCCACGTGACGACGGCGACGTGCGGCAGCGTGAGAACGGCGATGAACACCAGATACAGCCCCGACAGCTCCGCGGGCGTCGACGGTGACGCCGGCACGACCGCGCCGAAGCCGACGAGAAAGACCAGCGCCAGCACGGTCAGCGGCGCGGCCTCGCGGGCGAACCGGCCGAGGCCGGCCCGGACGGCCGTCGTTCCGTCGGCGGCGATCACCCGGAGAACGTGCCGCAGGGAGTGCCACACGCAGAAGTAAACGCCCACCGCGGCCAGCGGCGGCACCGTCAGGAACAGCGTCCACAGCAGCGCGGTCTCGCCGGCGTCGACCCGCCAGCCGCGGCGGTCGTCGGCGACGAGCCGGCCGGCCAGAAGCGTCGCCACCGTGACCACGAGAAAGGCGCCGCCGCCGACGAGCCGCGTCGTCGGCGCGAACAGCCACGCCGCCGTCAGGTCCGAGCCGAACAGCTCGATCCACGCCGCGACGACCTCGCGGTACCGGCCGGGAAACGCCAGCAGCGGGACGAACATCGGTAGGCCGCCGCGGACGAACAGCGTCGCCGCCCGCAGCGGCCGCGGCCGGAGGTGGTCGGCGCCGACGAAGGCCACCAGCGCGTGGACGTCGCCCTGGCCCCAGTGGAACCACGTCATCGCGATGAAAAACGCCGCCGCCGGGGCCGGTGCGACCAGCCACAGCGCGGCGTAGGCGCCGCCCGACAGCAGGTAGACGGTACCGACCAGCGCCATCGACGCCGGCAGCGACCGGTCGCCGAGCCGGGCCGGGACGAGGTAATCGACCGCGCCGTGGGGCAGCCCGAGGACGACCACGCTGGCCGCCAGCGGCAGATACCGCAGCGCCGGCCCGGGGGCGACGCCGACGAGCGCCGACGCGACCGACAGGGCGACGACGAGCCCGCAGGCGGCCCAGGCCGGACGGGTGGCG
>PXSC01000024.1 GCA_003023535.1 Halobacteriales archaeon QS_9_70_65
CCGTCCCTGGTGGGCGTCCTCCAGGGTCGGCCCGCCGCGGGTCCCCTCGCGGACGAACAGCGTCGTCTTCGACAGCGCCTCCGTCGGCGACAGCGACGGCCCCGCGGTCCCCGACGACGTGCCACCGCCGTCGTCGCCGCCTTCCAGCGCCGCGACCCGGCGCTCGAGCCGCTCTTGGGTCTCCCGGAGCCGTCGCAGCTCCGCGCGGACCTCCCCGAGGGCGGCGTCGGCCGCCGCGTCGGTGCCGCCCGACCGCGTGGAGGCCGTCCCGACGTCGCTCGCCTCCCCGGTCCTGGCCCCGCGGGAGCCCGTATCCCCGGTCGTCGGTTCGGTCTCGTCCGTCCCGACGACGCCGCGGTCCGGGTCGCCGGGTGCCGATTCCGTCCCGCCGGTCCCGACCCGGTCGTTTCTCCCGGTCGCTTCCGAGCCCGCAACGTCGTCCGTCTCGACCGCCGACGCGGTCGCCCCAGTGTCGGCCGCGTCGCCGGGACGGTCCGTCCGGTCGGGGTCCAGCGACGGGACGCTCCGAAGCTCGTCGTCCGGCTCGGCCGCCGGAGAGTCGCCGGTTCCGACCCCGTCACCGGTCGCCGCCGGTCCGGTCGCGGGCGTGTCGTCGCCGGACGTCGCCGGCGTGTCGTCGGGTATCGCCGTCTCGCCCGGCCCCGAGACGGCGCCGTCCGTCCCGCCGACGTTCCGGCCGGCCCCACCGATGTCCTGGTCCGTCTCGCCGACATCCTGGTTGACCCCGGTGACCGCGGCCGATCCCGCCGACTCCGGCGAGGCCGGAAGTTCGACCGTCGGAAGGTCGGCGGCGACGACGCTGTAGATGCCGACTTCGTTCTTCGTCTTGGTCTCGGCCTCCTCGCCGGTGACCGGCTCGCCGGTCGCGCCGACGTAGGCGGCGTACGACGGCTCGCCGTCGTCGTAGACGACGTAGTAGTCGCCGGAGAGGACGTTCTCGGCGAGTTCGAGGTAGCCGGTGAACCCGCCCGAGGACAGCGTCTCGTTGACCGTCGCGACCGGGGTGTCGTCGCTGAAGTACTCGCCGCGGACCTCCCCGTCGAGGGTGAGCATCGGTGCCAGCCGGGCGGCGGCGGCCGTCGACGCCTCGTGCTGCCGGCCGCCGGCCGGGTCGAAGCCGTCGAGGTCGGTCGCCGTCGGCGCCGTCTCGAATCCCGCGACGACGGCGACGGCCTCGCCGTCGGCGACGAACAGCCAGTCGCCGTTCGACTCGACGGCGCCGCTGAACCCGCGCCGTCCCAGCCGGGCCAACCCGTCGGTCCCGCCGTCGAACGGCGAGGTCTCCCACTCCGCTACAACGGTCCGGGCGTCCATACGGACGGAAGTCACAGAAGGGGTTTATACCTACTGCTCGGGTCAGCGTGATTAAAAAGTGCAAGGCGAAAGCCTCGCCCTTCAGGGCGGGGATGAAGCCGACAACTTTGAATCCATCTACATATGCTGCTCCGGCTGGATATTCCACGGGTAGCAGCTATCCGGACTATTATATAACTCAGACTACTCTGCTTACATATGGCGGATCAGGTCGTCACCCGCACACTCAAAGCGAGTGTCAGCAACCACTCGCAAGTCGGTGACGATCTTGATTCGCATGGCTTCGCCGCGTCAAAACTGTGGAATGTCGGCCGGTGGACGATCTCGCGTGTCTGGGACGCTATCGACCACATTCCCGACGCTGAGGAACTGTGTTCGTATCTCAAAACGCACGACCGCTACGCGGATTTGCACTCACAATCCAGTCAACGAGTTCTTCAGGAACTCGGAGAAGCATTCGTGTCATGGTACGAACAAGGCGGCTCAGATGCAAACCCGCCCAGTTACCGCAAACACGGCGACACCCACCCACGCTCAACCGTCACGTGGAAAAATCAAGGCTTCAAACTCGACACGAAGTACGGCCGCGTTCGCCTCTCCAAAGGACGGAATATGAAGCCGTCTCCGTACGCCGCCGACTACATTCTTTGCGAATACCGACTCCAAACAGACGACAGTCAGACGCTCGCAGATATTGGAACAGTCCAGACGGTGCGCGCCGTCTGGACTGGTGATGAGTGGGAACTGCATTTCGTCTGTAAGATGCGGGTTGACGCGCCCGATACGCCCGGTGAGAAGACCGCCGGTGTTGATCTCGGCATCTGCAATACGGCAGCTGTCTCCATCGGTGACGAGACACTGCTGTATCCGGGCAATGCGCTGAAAGAAGATGCCCACTACTTCCAACAAGAGGAATATGGCACGGAGGGCGAAGACGGCCCGAGTACCCACGCAGAGTGGGCGCGACGGAAGAAATCCCGACGACAAGACCACTTCCTGCACGCGCTCGCTGCCGACGTAGTGCAGCAGTGCGCAGAGCGTGATGTTGGACGGATTGCCGTTGGTCACCCCAAGCACATTCGCGAGGATGAGGACTGGGGGCGGCACGGCGACAAGCGGTTGCACGACTGGGCGTTTGAAATGCTTCTCAGCCACATTGAGTACAAAGCTGAAGACCGTGGTATTGATGTGGAGCGTGTTGATGAAGCCCGGTTGAAGACATCGAAGACGTGTTGTGAGTGTGGCACAGGAGCTGACTCCAACCGCGTGGAACGTGGACTATACATATGTGATGAGTGTGGGTTAGTTGCGAATAGTGATCTGAATGCGGCGGAGAATATGCGGGCGACGGTAACTCCGGATCCGACACGGGATAGGAGTAACGGCTGTTTGGCACAGCCATCGGTACGCCTGTTCGACAAATCCACGGGCAGAGTCCGCCCACAAGAACAGGTGGTACCGTGAACCACAATATCCCAACCCAGCGGTGCGGCGCCGTGGGAATCCCCGCGCTTTAGCGCGGGGAGGATGTCAAGCGTACCGCCGTTCCTTCCAGGGGTTGGCGTCGACGGAGTAGCCGCGCTTCTCCCAGTAGCCCCGCTCCGGTTCGGTCAGGAACTCGACGCCCGAGACCCACTTGGCGCCCTTGTAGGCGTACTTGTGGGGGGTGACGACCCGGAGCGGGCCGCCGTGGTCGGCCGGCAGCGGCTCGCCGTCCAGCTTCCAGGCGAACAGCACCTCCTCGCGGTCGCACTCCGACAGCGGGAGGTCCGTCGTGTAGCCGTCGACGGCGTGGAACATCACGTGAACGGCGTCGTCGGCGACGCCGGCCCGCTCGGCGAGCCGCGGGAACGGGACGCCGTGGAACTCGCAGTCGAACCGCGACCAGCCGGTGACGCAGTGGAAGTCCTGTCGCTGTCGCTCGGCGCCGAGCGCCTCGAGGTCCGGTAACGACAGCGTCAGCGGCTCCTCGACGGCGCCCCACACCTCCAGTGTCGGGTCGTCGACGGACGGGGTGCCGCCCTTCGACAGCACGGGAAACCGGCCGGTCTCCCGCTGTCCCGGCGGGAGTCGCTCGCCACCGAACTCCGCGTGGAGATCCGTCACGTCCTTCATGTCTCCGACTACGGGTCCCGGCCTCCCTATGGCTGTCGTTCGGCCGCCGCCGCGCTGAACGCTTCTGGAAAGATACTTTTGACGAACCGGATCACATCTTTGTCGGAACGAAAATTTCCCCGTCAAACTTTTGTACCCTATCCCCGAAACCGCACGTGTCCGATGCCGAAGGTACAACTGACCGTCCCGGAACACCTCGAGATGCGAATCGCCCAGATGGTGGAAGACGGCGAGTTCGTCAGCCGGGAGGACGCCATCGAGGAACTGCTGTCGACCGGCCTCAGAGCATACAAGACGAGCGGCCCCGTCGAGGACGAAGAACCCGGTATCGAAGACGACGGTATGATGGGGCACGACGACGAGTACGTCTTCTGACGGTTTCTTCCTGGCCCGCGGTACGACGACGAACAGCGGCTGCGACGGCCACCTGCGGCGGCGCCCCGCGTAAGGCATAAACGTCCGCTTCCGGTACCACACGAACATGCACAAGGACGAACTCCTCGAGCTGCACGCAAAGATGGTGTCGATCATGGAGCACTTCCGGGGGATGGACGACGTCGACGCCTCGGCGTTCGACCCCTATGACGAACTCGACGTGACGCCGGACGACGTCCACAAGTCCAAAAGCGAGCACAAACACGCGGTGTTCGTCCTGGGCAACGGGCTGGCGGACGTGATGAGCGAGGACGAGTTCTCCGACGCCGGCCGCATCGGCAAGCGGATGGCGGAACTGGCCGACGACGCCGAGTCGAAGCTGTAGCGCTCGCGCCGAACAGGTAAGCTAAGACGGTGGGGGTCCAACGTAGGTGAAATGGGACCGCCGCGGAGCGAGGAGTCGGTCGTCGAGCGAGCCCTGGTCAGCCGCGCGGTGCGGGTGCCGGACCCGCCGCGTCCCCGCGTCGTCCTGGCGGTCGCCGACGCTCCACGGACGTTCTGGGCGGCCCCCGGCGAGGCGACCGTCGTCGGCGGCGGCGCCGCCGCGACGATCACCGCCGAGGGCCCCGACCGGTTCGGAGCCGTCCGGACGGCCGCCGAGGAGCTGTTCTCCGCCGGCGACGTCCACGCCGGGGCGCCGTCGGCCCGGCCCCGGCTGTTCGGCGGCTTCTCGTTTCACGACGAACACAGCGCCGTCGGCACCTGGGCGGGCTATCCCGCCGCCGGGTTCGTCCTGCCGCGCGTGCAGCTCACCTACGACGACGACGCCGCCTGGCTGTCGGTCAACGCCGTCGACGCCGACGCCGCGGCCGTCGAGAAGCGGCTGGCGACCGCCCGCGAGCAGTTGCCCGCGGCCGCGCCGCCGGACGGGGAGCCGCCCGGCATCGACTCGCGGCACCGGACCACCTCGAAGGCCGCCTGGCGCCGCAGCGTCACCGCCGCCACCGACCGCATCGCCGCCGGCGAGCTCCGGAAGGTCGTCCTCGCGCAGGCGCTGGAGGCGCGGCTCCGACGCCCGCTGTCGGCGCCCGACGTTCTCGCCCGGCTCGGCGAGACCTACCCCGACTGCTTCCGCTTTCTCTTCGAGCCCGACGACGGCGAGGCGGGCTTCTTCGGCGCGACGCCCGAGCGGCTGCTCGGCCTCCGGGGCCGGACCGTCGAGACGGGCGCGCTGGCGGGGACGACCGGCCGCGGCGACACGCCCGAGGAGGACGAGTGGCTCGCCGCGGAGCTGCTCGACGACGGGAAGAACGTCCACGAACACGAGCTGGTGGCCGACGCCATCCGGGAGCAGCTGGCGCCGTACGCGGCGTCGATCCGGACGGGCCGGCGCGGGATCCGCCGGTTGGCGACCGTCCAGCACATCGAGACGCCGATGACCGCCGAACTGGCCGACGACGAGCACGTGCTCACGCTGGTGGAGGCGCTACACCCGACGCCGGCCGTCGGCGGGCTGCCGCCGGGGGCGGCGCTGGAGGCCATCCGCGAGGCCGAGCCGTTCGAGCGCGGCTGGTACGCCGCCCCGGTCGGCTGGTTCGACGCCGCCGGTTACGGCTCTTTCGCGGTGGCGCTCCGGTCGGCGGTCGCCCGCGACGACGCCGCGACGCTGTTCGCCGGCGTCGGCGTCGTCGACGACTCCGACCCCGACCGCGAATGGGACGAGGTCCAGCTGAAGTACCGGCCGGTCCTCGACGAGCTGGAGTGATGCACGTCAACAGCCTCTGGGGGGAACTCGTCGCCGACGAGCTCGCGAAGGCCGGCGTCGAGGCGGCCGTTCTCGCTCCCGGGAGCCGGTCGACGCCGCTGACGGTCGCCCTGGCCGAACGCGACGACGTCGAGACGTTCTCGCATCTCGACGAGCGGTCGGCGGCGTTCTTCGCGCTCGGGCGGGCAAAGCGGACGGGCCGGCCGACGCCGCTGGTCTGCACCTCGGGGACGGCGGCGGCGAACTTCCACCCCGCCGTCGTCGAGGCCGACGCCGCCCGGGTGCCGATGGTGTTGCTGACGGCCGACCGACCGCCGGAGCTGCGGGACAGCGGCGCCAACCAGACCGTCGACCAGGAGAAGCTGTACGGCGACGCGGTCCGGAGCTACCGGACGCTGCCGGAGCCGGAGCCGGCCGCCCGGAAGCTGCGGTCGCTGCGGACGGCCGTCTCGCGGGCGATCGGGACGGCGACCGGCGCCCATTCCGGGCCGGTCCACCTGAACGTGCCGCTACGGAAGCCACTGGAGCCGAACGCCGACCCCGAGGCGGCGCCGGCCGGCGTCCCGGCGGTGACCGTCTCCGAGGCGTTCCTCGAAGCCAACCCGCTGGCGGCGACGGGGCGGGAGGGGCCGTTCGTCGAGGTGACGCGCGGTCGGAGCCGACTCGCCCGAGGGGACCGCGAGCGGCTGGTCGAGGCCATCGAGGCGGCCGACGGCGGGCTCGTCGTCTGCGGGCCGACCGACCGGCCGGCGCCGGCCGGCGACTCGTTGGCCGACCTGGCGGCGGCGACGGGCTTTCCGGTGCTTGCGGACCCGTTGTCGGGCCATCGGTTCGGCCCGCTCGCCGAGGCGGGGCCGGTCTGCGGCGGCTACGACGCCTACCTGCCCGCCCTCGAGACGACGCCGGACGTCGTCGTCCGGTTCGGCGCCTCGCCGACCTCGAAGCCGCTGCGGCGGTATCTCCGGGACGCCGGCGCCCGGCAGTTCCTCGTCGACCCGGCGGGCGGCTGGCGGGAGGCGACGTTCGCCGCCACGGACCTCGTCGTCGCCGACGAGACGCGGCTGGCGGCGGCGCTGGCCGGCGCCGTCGACCGCGAGCGCGGCGCCTTCGGCCGCCGGCTGCTGGAGGCCGAGGCCGCCTACTGGGAGCTCGTCGACGGCGAGGAGCCCGAAGAGGGGGCGGTGCTGGCCGACGTCATCGCGCTGGCGCCGGACCCCGCGACCGTGGTGGTGTCGAACTCGATGCCGGTCCGTGACCTCGACCGGTTCGGCCGGCCCCGGGCGGCGAACCTGGCGGTACTCGGCAACCGCGGCGCCTCGGGCATCGACGGCGTCACCTCGACGGCGCTCGGCGCCGGGTCGGCCGTCGCGGAGCCGCTGGTGGCCGTCGTCGGCGACCTGGCGCAGTACCACGACACGGAGTGGTTCCGGACGCCGCACGGGCTGGACTTCGAGCCGGCCGCCGAGCTACACGGCCTGGCGTTCGCTCGAACCGACGACCGCGAGCGGTTGCGGGAGCTGTTCGCCGAGTCGGTCGGAAGCGAGGGCGCGCAGGTGATCGAGTTCATCGCCGACAGCGGGCGGAACCACGACGACCGGCGGGCGCTGGCCGAGCGGGTCGTTGACTCGGTCTGAGGGGTGAGGAGAGGTTTTTCCGCCGGCCGGCCCGAACGCCGGTATGGTCTCGGACCTGTTCGACGCCGACCGGTGGGAGCCGGTCACCGACGACTTCGAGGACGTCACCTACCACCGCGGCACCGACGTCGGCGCGGTCCGTATCGCCTTCGACCGCCCCGAGGTCCGCAACGCCTTCCGGCCGGAGACGATCGACGAACTCCACGCGGCGCTGGACCACGCGAAGCGACAGACCGACGTCGGCTGCATCCTCCTGACCGGCAACGGCCCGTCGTCGAAGGACGGCGGCTGGGCGTTCTGCTCCGGCGGCGACCAGCGCATCCGTGGTGACGCCGGTTACGAGTACGAAGGCGACGACGAAGACGAGGATGCCGAATCGCAGGATGCCCCGCGGCTCCACGTCCTCGAGGTCCAGCGGCTCATCAGACACGTCCCGAAGCCGGTCGTCGCGGTCGTCCCGGGGTGGGCCGTCGGCGGCGGCCACTCGCTGCACGTCGTCTGCGACATGACGCTGGCGAGCGCCGAGCACGCGAAGTTCCTCCAGACGGACGGAGGTGTTCTTCCTCGGGAAGACCTACTCCGCCGAGGAGGCCGTCGAGATGGGGATGGCCAACGAGGCGGTGCCCCACGAGGACCTGGAGGCGACCGCCCTGGAGTGGGCCGAGGCCATCCTTTCGAAGTCGCCGATGGCGATCCGGATGCTGAAGTACGCCTTCAACATGGATTCGGACGGCCTGGTCGGCCAGCAGGTGTTCGCCGGCGAGGCGACCCGGCTCGGCTACATGACCGACGAGGCCGCCGAGGGCCGACGGGCGTTCGTCGAGAACCGCGACCCCGACTTCGGCGAGTTCGACTGGTACTACTGACGCCTCCCGAGTCCTGACACTGGGTGTAGCTGAGTGGTAGCAGATGGTATTGAAAGGAAAGAATTATGTTCGCCGGGGGTGTAGCCGGAGATACGATGAGCGAGAACGGCAGCGACTCGCCGGTGACGGCAGCCTTCGACCTGCAGCGCAGCGCAATCGAACAGACCCACGATGTCTTCGAGCGGACGGTGGAGTTCCAGCGCGACGTTAACGAGCGGACCGTCGACGCCGTCGGTCCGGTCCGGGACGTCCAAGAGCGGAGCAGCGACCTGGTGCGGACGGGCGTCGAGACGTCGTTCGACGCCGTCGAGGCGGCGGTACCGGGCGACCAGGCGGTCGTCGCGGACCTCCGGGAAACGCTGATCGAGCAGCTCGACACGCTGGAAGAGACTCAAACCGACGCCCTCGAGGAGTTCGAGACGAACCTCGAAGACGGCGCGGAGTCGGTCGACGAGCTGTTCGAGGAGTTCCTCGAGACCGTCGACGAGCAGCTGGAGGCGCTGACCGACACCACCGACGACCTCGAGACGCAGGCCGCCGACGTCTACGACCAACTCGAGGAGACCGTCGAGGACCTCCAGGACGAACTGGACGAGCAGAGCGAGGAGCTACAGGAGCGGTTCGAGGAGCAGCTCGAGGAGCTGCAGGAGCGGATCGAAGAGCAGACGGAGACGCTGCAGGAGCAGGTCGACGACGTCACCGACCAGGTCGACGACCTCGAGGTCGACGTCGGCGACGACGTCGACGACGAGACCGCGGCGTAACCCTTCTACGCTCCCGCTTTCGGCGCCGAGCCGAGCCGGGATCGGCTTCCGCGTACTTATATCGTCGCCGCCCCGAGAGCCGACGATGACGGAGTCGGTCTCCCGGACCCGCGCGTGGCTGATGGCGGCCCGGCCGCAGACGCTGCCGGCCGGGGCCGCGCCGGTCGTCGTCGGCACCGGGCTGGCGGTCGGCGACGGCGTTTTCGCCCCGTTGCCCGCCGTGTTCGCGCTCGTCGGGGCGCTGCTGCTGCAGGTCGGGACCAACTTCGCCAACGACTACTACGACGCCGTTCGCGGCGCCGACACCGACGACCGCGAGGGGTTCACCCGCGTGACCGCCGGCGGGCTCATCGAGGCGGCGGCGGTCAGACGCGCGATGTACGCCGCCTTCGGGCTGGCGGTCGTCAGCGGCGTCTACCTGGTCTACGTCGGCGGCGTCCCGATCCTCGTCGTCGGCCTGGCCTCGGTCGTCGCGGGGGTCACCTACACCGGCGGCCCGCTGCCGTACGGCTACCGGGGGCTCGGGGACCTCTTCGTGTTCGTCTTCTTCGGCCTCGTGGCCGTCGCCGGCACCTACTACGTCCAGGCGGCCGCCGGCGCGGGCGTCGTCCTGCCGGTCGGCCTCCCGCCGGGGACGCTGCCGGCCCGGGCGGTCGTCGCCGGCCTCCCGGCGGCCGGCCTCTCGACGGCCATCCTCGTCGTCAACAACGTCCGCGACCGGGAGACGGACGCCGCCGCCGATAAGCGGACGTTGGCGGTCATCCTCGGCTCCCGGGCCAGCCGCCTCGAGTGGACGGCCCTGGTCGGGATGGCCTACGTCGTCCCGGTCGTCTTCCGGCTCGACGGCTACCCGCCGGCCGTCCTGCTGCCGCTGGCGACCGCGCCGCTCGCGGCGGCCGTCGGTCGGACAATCTGGACCCGCTCCGACGGGGCGGCGCTGAACCCCGCCCTCGAACGCACCGGTAGGCTACTGTTCGCCCACTCGGCCCTGTTCGCGGTCGGGCTCGCGGTATGAACGTCGAGCGCTTCTCGATGCCGCTGTCGCGGCCGCTTTCGACCGCCGCCGGCACGGTCGACGAGCGGACGGGCTTTCTCGTCCGGGTGGCCGTCGACGGCGCCGCCGGCGTCGGCGAGGCGACGCCGCTGCCCGGCTGGACCGAGCCGCTCGACGCCTGCGAGACGGCCCTGCGGGGGATCTCCGACCCCGTCGCCGCCCTCGACGACGACACGCTCGCCGGCGCGCCGGCCGCCCGCCACGGCGTCTCGCTGGCCGTCCTCGACGCCCGAGCCCGGGCGGCCGGCCGGCCGCTCTACCGCCACCTCGGCGGCGACGCCGACCGCGGGGCGGTGCCCGTCAACGCGACGATCGGCGACGCCGACCCCGGGGCGACCGCCGAGGCCGTCGCCCGCGCCGTCGACGCCGGCTTCCCGGTGGTGAAGCTAAAGGTCGGCGCGCGGCCGCTGTCGGCCGACCTCGACCGTCTCGAGGCGGTCCGAGAGCGGTGCCCCGACGTCGAGCTTCGGGCCGACGCCAACGGCGCCTGGACGCCGGCGACCGCCGGGCGCGCCCTCGAGGCGCTGGCCGAACTCGACGTGGCCTTCGTCGAGCAGCCGCTGGCCGCGGCGAATCTCGAGGGCCACGCCGCCCTGGCCGGCGGGCCGGTCGGCGTCGGCCTCGACGAGGGGGTCGTCGAACACGGCGTCGACGATCGACGCCGCCGTCGCCCGCGCCGGCGCCGTCCACCTCGCGGCGTCGCTGCCGGACGTCCCGGCCTGCGGGCTGGCGACCGGCGACCGCCTCGCCGACGACCTCCGGGACGACGTCGCGACGGTCGCCGACGGCGTGGTCCCGGTTCCGCAGGGCGACGGCAGTCTTCCGCCGGAGTGACCGCTCGTCGCCGGTTAGTTAGGAAGAAGTGGCGTGCTTCGGCAGTGGCGGCGTGTCCGAACGCCCCCTCCCGCTCGCGGGCTGCGCCTCGCTGCGCGCGGCCTACGACCGTGCTTGCGTCGGCTCGCTCCGCGAGCGGTCGGCCCCGTTCGAGGTCCCCAAGGCCGGCTGACCGGCCGGCTCTCGCTCAACTAAACACGGCCGTCGCCGGATGGGAAAGCCAAATATACCTCCAGGATGAACGGGCCGGCGTTCATGCGGGACTGGCTCGCCGTCCGCGCCGACGCCACCCCGGAAGCGACGGCGCTGGCGGCCGCCGGCGACGTCGACGTCGCGGCGACGTACGCCGACCTCGACCGCCGCGTCGAGACGCTGGCCGGGCGGCTGGCGGCCCGCGGCGTCGGCGTCGACCACGCGCTGGCCGTCTGCTCGGGCACCCGGGCCGCGTTCGTCGAGGTCGTCCACGCCGCCCAGCGGCTCGGCGCCACGCTGGTCCCCGTCGACGCCCGGGCGA
>PXSC01000025.1:0-13636 GCA_003023535.1 Halobacteriales archaeon QS_9_70_65
GAAGGTCACGGGCGCCCGCTCGCGCGTCGAGAAGTTCAACCGCGGCTACGTCAAGCACAACGGCGAGCCCGCCGAGGAGATCGTCGACAGCGGCGTCGGCACCGCCGTCATGAAACTCGGCACCATCGGCGTCCGCGTGAAGATCATCCCGCCGAACGCGGAGCTGCCCGACGACTTCGAGGTGTACGAGGACGTCGAGGTCGCCGAGTTCGTCGAGGAGCCGGACGGCGACGTCGAGGAGCTGCTCGAGAAGCCCGAGGAGGCCGAGGCCGAGTCGGTCGGCGCCGACCCCGAGGAGATCGTCGACACCAGCGCCGAGCCGCCCGACGAGGAGATCATCGACGAGGAGCTCGAGGAAGAACTCGTCGACGCCAACGGCGACGAGGTCGACGCGGCCGACGCGGCCGACGCTGCCGACGCGACCGGCGAGCCGGCGGAGGACCTCGACGAGGACGTCGAGGCGGAAGCCGCGGAGCTCGTCGAGGAGATGGAAGCCGAGACCGACGGGGAGGCCGAGTGAGATGGCCATCCTGCGCGTCCAGGAGATCCGCGACATGACGCCCGCCGAGCGAGAGGCGGAGCTGGAGCAGCTGGAGACCGAGCTGCTCAACGAGAAGGCGGTGCTGGCGGCCGGCGGCGCCCCGGAGAACCCGGGACGGATCGGCGAGCTGAAGCGCACCATCGCCCGCGTGAAGACGATCAGACGCGAGGAGGGCGATCTCGACGAATGACCCCCGAGTCGCTCGTCCGCCACGAACTGGCCGGCCTCGACGTCGAGGTCGCCGAATCGCCCAATCCCGACCTGGTCGGGGTAGCCGGGCGTGTCGTCGACGAGACGACCAACACGCTGCTGGTGGCGACGGACGACGGGGTCAAACAGGTGCCGAAGGCGGCGGCGACGTTCCGGTTCCGTCTCGACGGCGAGACGCGTGGCACCACGCGCGTCGTCGTCGACGGCGACCGACTGCTCGCCCGACCGGCCCGACGCACCGAAACGAAAGGAGGTTCACTATGGCAATAGGACTCGACGTACCACGGCCTCCGGAGCCCGACAACCCGGAGGAGTACGACTACGAGACGTGTCCCTTCTACGGTGAGCTGTCCGTCCGCGGACAGGTCATCGAGGGGGAAATCGTCTCGACCGACATGGACCGTACGGTCGTCGTCGAGCGAGAGTACGACGTGAAGGTACCCAAGTACGACCGCCAGATGAAGCGGCGGTCGCGGATTCCGGCGCACACGCCGGAGGTACTGGAGCCGCTCTCGGTCGGCGACGACGTGAAGATAGCGGAGACACGACCGCTGTCGAAGACGAAACACCACGTGGTCGTCTCGGTCGACGAGAACGGAGGTGACGACTGATGGAGGCGCTCAACGCCGACGTCACGCAGGGCCTCGAGAAGGGGTCGCTGGTCACCTGTGCCGACAACACGGGTGCCCGGGAGCTGAAGGTCGTCTCCGTTGCGGGGTACTCCGGCACGAAGAACCGCCACCCGAAGGCGGGACTCGGCGACAAGGTGACCGTCTCGGTCACCAAGGGGACCCCCGAGATGCGCCGGCAGGTGCTGGAGGCGGTCGTCATCCGCCAGCGAAAGCCCATCCGTCGACCGGACGGCACGCGACTGAAGTTCGAGGACAACGCGGCCGTCGTCGTCGACGAGAACGAGGACCCCCGCGGTACCGAACTCAAAGGCCCCATCGCCCGCGAGGTCGCCGAGCGGTTCGGCACCATCGCGAGCGCGGCGACGATGATAGTATGACACGACAACCACACGAACAGCGCAACCGACAGGAGCGCGCCCCGCTGCACGAAAAGCAGAAACAGGTCCGGGCGCCGCTGGCCTCGGAACTCCGCGAGGAGTACGGCCGGCGGTCGGTCCGGGTCAACGTCGGCGACACCGTCGAGATCCAGCGCGGCGACTTCGCCGGCGAGACCGCCGAGGTCGTCGACGTCGACCTCCGGGCGACGGAGATCGAAGTCGAGGACGTCACGATCGAAACGGCCGACGGCGAGGAGGTGCCGCGGGCGCTCGACGCCAGCAACGTGCAGGTGACGGAGCTGGACCTCGAAGACGAGCGGCGCGAGACGCGCCTCGAGGAGGATGACGAATGAGCAACCACCAGAAGCGACTCTCGGTTCCGAACTCGTGGCCGGTCGAACGGAAGGCCGAAACGTACACGACGAAGGCGGGCGCGGGCCCGCACGGCGAGGACGGCGTGCCGCTTTTGATCGTCCTGCGGGACGTGCTCGGCTACGCCGACTCGACAAAGGAAGCACGGTACGCCCTCGACCAGGACAGCGTGCTGGTCAACGGCACGCCGGCCGCCGACGAGCGCCGCCCCATCGGGATGTTCGACATCCTGGCGTTCCGGGAGCGGGAGGAGTACTACCGCGTCTTCCCGGACGAGGGCGGTCGGCTCTCGCTGACGCCGGTCGACGCCGACGCCGCGGGCTCGAAGCTCGGGAAGATCGTCGGCAAGCGACAGATCCCCGGCGGCGACACACAGCTGACGCTGCACGACGGCCGGACGCTGCTCGTCGACGACGACGCGAGCTACGGCAGCAACGACTCCGTCGTCGTCGTTTCCGACGACGAGGAAGTCGTCGCGCACTTCACCTACGAGGAGGGTGCGCTGGTGACGGCGGTCCGAGGGGCCCACGCCGGCCGGATCGGCCGCATCGAGGAGATCCAGGTGACGCCCGGCTCGTCGGACAACAACGTTCGCATCGAGGACTTCGAGGGCGACGACGACTTCGAGACGATCGAGGAGTACGTCGTCGTCATCGACGAGAACTTCGTGGAGGGCGGCGCCGGCGACGACGAGGCCGACGCCGACGACGGAGGTGACGACGAATGAGCTCGGAGTCGGAGTCCGACGCCGGCGAGTTCCACGAGATGCGGGAGCCGGACATCGAGAAGGTCGTCGTCCACATGGGGATCGGCCGCGGCGGCGAGCCGCTGGCGCAGGCCGAGGAGATCCTCGGCGAGATCACGGGTCAGCAGCCGGTCCGGACGGTCGCCGAGCGCACCATCCAGGACTTCGGGGTCCGGCAGGGCGACCCCATCGGCGCGAAAGTGACGCTGCGCGGCGACGACGCCGAGTCGTTCCTCGAGACGTCGCTGCCGCTCGCCGAGGTCTCGGCGTCGCAGTTCGACGAGACCGGCAACTTCAGCTTCGGTATCGAGGAACACACCGACTTCCCGAGCCAGGAGTACGACCCCGAGATCGGCATCTACGGGCTGGACGTGACGGTGAACCTGGTTCGGCCGGGCTACCGGGTGAGCAAGCGGGACAAGATGTCCCGGTCGATCCCCGCCCGGCACCGGCTGAACGCCGAGGACGCGGTCGCGTTCCTCGAATCGAACTTCGGCGTCGACGTCGACGTCGACGTGGAGGGCGAACGATGACGGAACAGGAGACGGGCGAACGGGCCGCCAAGCGGACCGGCGGGCTGGAAGCGTGTCAGCGCTGCGGGCGCGAGCAGGGACTCGTCGGCAAGTACGACATCTGGCTCTGCCGGCAGTGTTTCCGCGAGGTCGCCCGCGGCATGGGATTCAGGAAGTACAGCTAACGATGGCGGACAACGATCCACTGGCCAGCGCGCTGTCGGGACTCGACAACGCCGAGAGCGTCGGCCACCTCGACCAGACGATACAGCCCGCCTCGAACGAGATCGGCTCGGTGCTCGAGGTCCTCTACGACCGCGGGTACATCGACGGATTCCAGTTCGTCGAAAACGGCAAAGCCGGCCGGTTCGAGGTCGAACTGAAAGGAGCGATCAACGAGTGTGGCACGGTCAAGCCCCGCTACTCGGCGGGCGCCGACGAGTTCGAGAAGTGGGAAAAGCGGTTCCTCCCCGCCCGCGACTACGGGACGCTCGTCGTCACGACCAGCCACGGCATCATGAGTCACTACGACGCCCGCGATGCGGGCGTCGGTGGCCAGGTGATCGCATACGTCTACTGACGATGCGCGAGGAAATCGACATACCGGACGAGGTCACGGCGACGATCGACCACCTCGAGTTGACCGTCGAGGGGCCGAACGGGAGCGTCACGCGACGGCTCTGGTACCCCGACATCGCGGTCGACGTCGAGAGCGTTCCGGCTCCGCCGGAACGAGAAGACGGTGAAACCGTCGAGGCGGTCGTCGTCGAGACCCGATCCGACGACGCCGAGACCCGTGCGACGGTCGGCACCTTCCGCAGCCACGTCACCAACATGATCCACGGCGTGACCGAGGGCTGGGAGTACGAGATGGAGGTCTTCTACTCCCACTTCCCGATGCAGGTCTCCGTGGAGGGCGGCGAGATCGTCATCGAGAACTTCCTCGGGGAGACGGCCCCCCGGCGGACGCCGGTCCGCGGCGACACGGAGGTCTCGGTCGACGGCGAGGCGCTGACGGTCCACGGCCCGAGCATCGAGGACGTCGGCCAGACGGCGGCCGACATCGAACAGCTGACCCGCGTCCCCGACAAGGACACGCGCGTCTTCCAGGACGGCGTCTACATCACGGGGACGCCCGAGCGAGGTGAAGTCTGATGACGGACGAAGACGAGCACGAAGAACTGACGGACATCAGTGGCATCGGCGAGGCGAAGGCCGAGTCGCTCCGGGAGGCCGGCTTCGAGTCCGTCGCGGACCTCGCGGCGGCCGACCAGGACGACCTCGCGGCGGCCGACGGCATCAGCGACGCGCTGGCGGCTCGCATCCGGGCCGACGTCGGCGACCTCGAGGTCTCCGAGGAGACCGACGCCGAGGTCGACGAAGAGGACGACGCCGAGGTCGACGCCGACGCGGAAGGCGAAGACGCCGGAACGGAGACGGACGCCGACACGGACGACGAAGACGACGAGGCCGACGAGGCCGACGACGTCCCCACCGAGCTGGTGGAGATCGCCGGCGTCGGCGAGGCGAAGGCGGAGTCGCTCCGGGAGGCCGGCTTCGACTCGGTCGACGACGTTCGCGGCGCCGACCAATCGGCGCTGGCAGACGCCGAGGGCATCGGTAACGCCCTGGCGGCCCGCATCAAGGCCGACGTCGGCGACCTCGAGGTCTCCGAGGAGACCGACGCCGAGGTCGAAGAGGAGAAGCCGGAGTCCGAGGCCGACGTCGACGAGGACGTCGAGACCGAGCTGCGGCCCCGCGGGCTCGTCGAGAAGACGCCCGAGCTGACCGACGAGGAAAAGCGCCTGCTCGAGCGGCGACGGAGCGAGGGCAAGCCGCAGTTCAACCGGCAGGACTACCACGTCAAAAAGCGGACGCCGGAGTCGTGGCGCAGCCCGCGCGGTCAGCTGTCGAAGCAGCGCCGCGGCGTGAAGGGCAAGGGCCCGACGGTCGAGGCGGGCTTCCGGACGCCGACGGCGGCCCGCGGCAAGCACCCCAGCGGCTTCGAGGAGGTCCGCGTCGAGAACGTCGACGACCTCGACGGCGTCGACGGCGACCGGGAGGCCGTCCGGATCGGCTCGACCGTCGGCGCTCGCAAGCGCGAGCGCATCGAGGAGGTCGCCGAGGAGGAAGAGATTCGCGTGCTCAACCCGACGTACGTCGAAGTGGAGGTGGAGGCCGAAGAATGACCGACCTGAAGGCACAGAAGCGACTGGCGGCGGACATCCTCGGCGTCGGCGAGAACCGCGTCCGGCTCGACCCCGACGAACAGGGCGAGATCGCCGACGCGATCACCCGCGACGACGTGCGGGAGCTGATCGACGAGGGGGTCATCGAGGCGAAGACGACCGAGGGCAACTCCCGCGGTCGGGCCCGCGAGCGCGACGAGAAGCGCGCCTACGGCCACCGGAAGGGACACGGCTCCCGGAAGGGGACGGCCGGCGGGCGACAGGACGAGAAAGGCGACTGGCAGAGCCGCATCCGCGCCCAGCGCGAGGAGCTGCGCGAGCTGCGGGACGGCGGCGACATCACCCGCTCGCAGTACCGGGAGCTGTACGACCAGGCCAGCGGCGGCGAGTTCGACAGTCTCGCGGACCTGCGGCGGTACATCGACGACAACTACGGTGATCAATGATGGCGACAGGACCACGATACAAGGTGCCGATGCGGCGTCGCCGCGAGGCCCGAACGGACTACCACCAGAGGTTGCGCCTGCTGAAATCCGGCAAACCCCGTCTGGTCGCTCGCAAGAGCAACAGCCACACCAGGGCGCAGCTGATCGTCACGGGTCCGCAGGGCGACGAGACCGTCGTGAGCGCGACCTCGGGGGACCTCGAGGCGTTCGGCTGGGAGGCGCCGACGGGCAACCTGCCCGCGGCCTACCTGACCGGACTGCTGGCCGGCGTGCGGGCCGTCGACGCCGGCCTCGAGGAGGCGGTGCTCGACATCGGGCTCAACACGGCGACGCCCGGCAACAAGGTGTTCGCGGTACAGGAAGGTGCGATCGACGCAGGGCTGGAGATTCCGCACAACGAGTCGGTGTTCGCCGACCCGGAGCGGACCCGTGGCTCCCACATCGCGGCGTACGCCGAGGACCTCGACGAGGACCTCTACGGCGGCGACTTCGACGCGACGGAGCTGCCGGCCCACTTCGACGAGGTGCGAGAGCGCCTGGAGGACGAACTATGAGCAACGGATGGGAGCCGCGAACGCGGCTCGGACGACGCGTCGCAGAGGGCGAGATAACGTCGATGCGGGACGCCCTGCGGACGGGGCTGCCGCTGAAGGAACCGGAGATCGTCGACCAGCTCCTACCGGGGCTGGAGGACGAGGTGCTGGACATCAACATGGTCCAGCGGATGACCGACTCCGGTCGTCGGGTGAAGTTCCGGTGTGTCATCGTCGTCGGCAACCGCGACGGCTTCGTCGGCTACGCGCAGGGCCGCGACGACCAGGTCGGCGGCGCGATCCAGCTCCGTCGAGGTCGAGCTCCAGCCCGCCCCGCGCGGGCTGGGGCTGGCCGGCGGCGAAACCGTCCGGCACGTGCTGGAGCTGGCCGGCATCGAGGACATCTGGACGCGCTCGTCGGGCACCACCCGGACCACGGTCAACTTCGCGAAGGCGACGTTCAACGCCCTGACGGCGACCGCCGAGTCCCGGGTGCCCGAGCGCACCCTCGAGAAGCGCGAGGTGGTCGAGTGACATCTTCGCCCGCCGTAAACGGCGGGGCTTCCAACGCAGTTGGAACCCCGGCCCGGTGCCGAGGGAGGTTTCGGGGCGTGACGTTCCGAGCGTCGGACGGCAGGGTTCCTGCCTTGGCCCGAAGTGCCCCGCGGTGCTGTCACGGGCACTCCCATCCGCACGCGTGTCATCGCCGTCCGGTTTCAGCGGCCGGCTCTCACCCACGCACACGACCGTATGCGTGATAATTCCTCCGGCTGGGGTTCGTCCCAGCCACCGACAGCAGTTGCACAGTACCGTGTCGACTTCCTCCCCGTCCCCAGAAATCGGAGATTTCTGGTGTGCGAACGAATCGCAGAGCGATTCGTTAACGCCGCAAGCGACGGGGTTTCCGCCTCGGAGGAAAGATGATCGCCGTCGTCCAGGTCCGCGGCGAGGTCAACCAGGAAGGCGGCATCGAGGACACCCTCGGGATGTTGAACCTCGGCCGCGTCAACCACGCCACCCTCGTCCCGGACACCGACGCCTACCGCGGCATGGTCACGAAGGTCAACGACTACGTCGCCCACGGCGAGCCGTCCGAGGACATCGTCGCGCTGCTACTGGAGCGCCGCGCGGAACCCGCCGAGGGCGCCGGCGACGTCGACGATGAATGGGTCGCCGAGCACACCGACCACGACGGCGTGTCGGCGCTCGCGGCGGCGCTGCTCGCCGAGGAGACGACGCTACAGGAGCAGGGACTGTCGCCGACGCTGCGGCTCCATCCGCCGCGGGGCGGCCACGACGGGCTGAAGAACCCGACGGTCGACGGCGGCCAGCTCGGCCCCCACTCGACCGAGGAGATCGACGCGCTACTGGAGGAGATGCGATAATGACTTCGAAGAAACGACGACAGCGCGGCTCCCGCACGCACGGCGGCGGCTCCCACAAGAACCGCCGCGGCGCCGGCCACCGCGGCGGGCGCGGGCGTGCCGGCCGCGACAAACACGAGTTCCACAGCTACGAACCGCTCGGCAAGTCCGGCTTCGACCGCCCCCAGAAGGTCACGCGGGACGTCGAAACGATCAACCTCCGGACGCTCGACGAGGATGCGGTCGTCCTGGCCGCGGAGGGCGTCGCCGAGGAGACCGACGACGGCTACCGGGTCGACGCCCGCGACGTCGTCGAGGACGGCTTCGAGGTCGACGTCGTGAAGGTGCTCGGCGGCGGCCGCGTCCACGACGAGCTGGAGGTCGTCGCCGACGACTTCTCGGCGGACGCCGCCGAGACGCTCGAAGCCGCCGGCGGCGCGGCCGTCCTCTCGGAGCGCGCCGAGTCGTCGGAAGACGCCTCGAGCAGCCGGACGGAATCCGGCGACGGGGAGGAGCTGGCCGCCGAGGCGGAGGAAGCCGACAGAGATACAACGGGCGAGGCCAACGAGGAAGCGTAAATGAGCTGGAAGGAGGCCGCCGAACCGGTACTGACGCGCCTGCCCGCCGTCCAGCGCCCGACGGGCCACGTTCCGTTCAAGCGCAAGCTCGGCTGGACGGCCGGCGTGCTGGTGCTGTATTTCTTTCTGACGAACGTGCCCATCTACGGGCTGCAGGGCGAGGGATCGGACATCTTCGGCCAGTTTCGGTCCATCCTGGGCGGTAACCAGGGCTCGCTGTTGCAGGTCGGCATCGGGCCGATCGTCACGGCGTCCATCGTGCTGCAGCTGCTCGGCGGCGCGGACCTCCTCGGGCTGAACACCGAGGAGAACCCCCGCGATCAGGCGCTGTACCAGGGTCTCCAGAAAACGCTCGTGGTCGTGATGACGGCGCTGACGGCGGCCCCGATGGTGTTCGCCGGGTTTCTCGAGCCGTCCGGCGACGTAGCGCTCCGCCTCGGCATCAGCACGACCGCGCTGCAGTGGCTGATGTTCCTGCAGATCTTTGTCGGCGGGATGATGATCCTCTACATGGACGAGATCATCTCCAAGTGGGGGGTCGGCTCCGGGATCGGGCTGTTCATCATCGCCGGGGTGAGCCAGCGACTCATCGGCGGGTTCTTCACCTGGAGCGGCATCGGCCAGGAGGGGTACATCGGCTTCTTCCCGCAGTGGTACAATATTTTCACGGGACAGATCGACGTCGGGTCGCCGCTGACGATGTCGGGGCTATCGAACCTCTTCCTCGACGAGGGTCGGCTTCTCGCGCTCATCACGACGTTTCTCATCTTCGTGGTGGTCGTCTACGCCGAGTCGGTTCGCGTCGAAATTCCGCTGAGCCACGCCCGCGTGAAGGGCGCCCGCGGCCGGTTCCCGGTGAAGCTCATCTACGCCAGCGTCCTGCCGATGATCCTCGTGCGGGCGCTACAGGCCAACATCCAATTCGTGGGCCGCATCCTCTACTCCCGGGCGCCGCAGGGCGAGACGGCGATCGTACTGTTCGGCCGGCGGCTGCCGTGGCTCGGGCAGTACACCACCGGCGGCGGCAGAAACTTCGCCAGCCCGACCGGCGGGCTGTTCTACTACCTGGCGCCGATCTACTCGCCGGACGACTGGATGTGGTGGCTCGGCCGGACTGCCGCCGAACCGTGGCAGATCATGCTCCGGGTCGGCGTCGACCTGACGTTCATGATCGTCGGCGGCGGCATCTTCGCCATCTTCTGGGTCGAGACGACGGGCATGGGCCCGCGGGCGACCGCAAAGCAGATCCAGAACTCCGGGATGCAGATCCCCGGCTTCCGGCAGTCGCCGGGCGTCACCGAGAAGGTTCTGGAGCGGTACATCCCGCAGGTGACCGTCCTCGGCGGCGCCCTCGTCGGGCTGTTGGCTGTGGCGGCGAACATGCTCGGTACCATCGGCCAGGTCACCGGCACCGGCCTGCTGCTGACCGTCTCCATCACCTACAAGCTCTACGAGGAAATCGCCGAAGAGCAGCTGATGGAGATGCACCCGATGATGCGGGAGATGTTCGGCTAGAGAAGCCGAACATCTCTCTGCCCCGTTGAGAATCGACGACTCCTATTCGTCCGCTGCCGGCTCGAAGCCGCGACGCCGTCGCACCGCGTGAACGTCCTGCGACCCGAGGCGGCGCGGAAAGAGCCGAGCCCGACGGCCCCGCTACGATCGGAGCGGGTCGGCGACGGTACTGACGCCGGAGAACGTGAAGCGCGTGCCGTCGTCGACGGTGACTTCGCCCTGCCAGCCGTGGCCGGAGACGACCCGCTCGACGATGAGGAGCCCGAGCCGGGAGGAATCGTAGTCGCCGTCGAAGGTCGAGTCGGCGACGTCGGCCGGCAGGCCGGGGCCGTCGTCGGCGACGACGAACCCGTCGTCGGTCCCCCGGACCGTCACCGTCGTCTCCGGGCCGCAGTGCTCGTCGACGTTCCGAAAGAGGTTTTCGAAGAGTTGCCGGAGCTGGGACCCGTCCGCGAGCAGCTCCCGGTCGGACTCGACGACGAGCGTCGCGGCCTCGGGGTCGACGATCGCCCAGGCGTCGCGGGCGACGGCGCCCAGCCCCACCGGCGTCCGCTCGCCGACGTCGGTGCCGTTACGAGCGAGCGCGAGCGTCTCGGAGATGAGCGTCTCCATCCGGTCGGTGGCGTCGAGCACCTGCCGGAGGTCCTCGGCGTCCGATTCCGAGATGGCGTCGGACTCCAGGACGAGTTCGGTGTAGCCGCGGACGGACGTCAGTGGGGTACGGAGGTCGTGTGCGAGGACGCCCGCGAACTCGTCCAGTCGCTCGTTCCGTCTATCCAGCGCCCGGTGGTGGCGTTCTCGCTCCAGCTCGTGGCCGATCCACCGCGTCAGCAGCCGCACGAACCGCCGTTCGTCGTCGGTGAAGTCGGTCTCCCGGGGCGTCTCGTCGAAGAAACACAGCGTTCCGTAGGTTTCGCCGTCGACCAGCACCGGCGCGCCGACGTAACACCGGACGTCCGTGGTCTCCCGGGCGCGGTCGTCCCGGAGCGGCGAGTCGTCGGCGTCGACGACCGTCAGAACCCGCCGGTCGCCGACGACGTGGCGGCACCACTGCTCGTCGAGGTCGTGAACCGAACCGGCGACGTAGTCGCCGCTCGAGACCGTCGAGTCGACGATCTCGTAGTCGCCGTCGTCGACGTGCGACAGCAGACCGCCGGAGACGTCGAGACGGTCCCGGCCGACGGTTATCGTCCTCGCTATCTTCTCCTCCAGCGACAGCGACGGATCGGCCCCGAGCTCGTAGAGATCCCGGAAGTACTCCGTCGCGCTGGACTGCTCCATGCACGCATTTCGAGACGCGCGTATTTAGTCTCACGTTCGACCGGGCCGGGAGGCGGGCGGACACCGGTCCCGGCGTCTCACCGGGCCAGCGAGCGGAGCCCGCCGCGGCGCAGCCGGATCGTCCGGTCGGCGACGGCGCGGATCGACTCGGAGACGGCCGGCAGGGCGCCGCCGAAGGCGACCGGAGAGGTCGTGTGCGGCGGCGCGGGGCCCCGACTACCGGAGGAGCGCGATCAGCACGGCCACGAGCAGGAGCTGTGCGATCTTGTCGACGGCGCCGATCGTCCCGACGTCCGCCGGGAACCGTGCCGGCGTGTTCGCGAAGGTGAGAACGTACCAGATGCCGACCTGGGCGAGCGTGAACGGGATGCCGGCGGCGTAGACGAGCCGGCGGCGCCAGCCGATCAGGACGAGACCGATCGCGCCGAGGAAGCCGAGCCCCGCCAGAAGGAAGCTGGTTCCCAGCTGCGACGGGACGAGCCGGACGCCGAGCCGCAGGTGAATCACGGCGGTCACCGTCGCCGCGAGGATGCCGACCCAGTGGAGCACGCCGAGCGATTCCGTCCGGAGCGAGAACGTCCCTCGTTCGACCGTCGTCACACGACAGGACATGCGCGCGGGGAAACATATCGGTGGCGCCGGTGTGCGAAGCCGCCGCCGGTCCCCGCCGGCGGTCGACGCCGTTTTCATCGCCCGGGCCGCAGCGGAAGACGTGACGGAACCAGGAATGAGCCGTCTCGGGACCGCCTACCTCCGGGCGCTACAGGCGGTCGGCCGGCGGCTCGACTACGGGACCAACGTCCTCGACCGCGAGTGGAACGTCCTCGTCGTGCTGGACGCCTGCCGGGCGGACCTGCTGTCGTCGGTCGTCGCCGACGGCGACCCGCTCGGGGAGGTCGGCCGGATGCGGTCGGTCGGTAGCTCCTCCTCGGAGTGGCTCGAGAACACCTTCCCCGGCCACCCGGAGACGGCGCGGACGGCGATGGTGACCGGCAACACCTGGACCGACAGGTACCTCGACGCCGACGCCTTCGCCGTCCTCGACGAGGTCTGGAAGTACGCCTGGAACGACGAGTTGGGGACGGTGCCGCCGGGGGCCATCACCGACCGCGCCGTCGCGACGGCCCGGCGCCGCTCGCCGGACCGGCTGGTGGTCCACTACATGCAGCCGCACCACCCCTTCGTCGCCGACCCCGTCGCGGGCGACGAGGGGATGGCCCGGACCGGCGCCCACGGCACCCCGGCGAACCCGTGGACGATGCTCCGTCGCGGCGAGCTGTCGACCGACCGGGTGTGGGCGGCCTACGATGCCACCCTGCGGTACGTCCTCCCCGAGGTGGAGACGCTGATCGAGAACGTCGACGGCCGGGTGGCGGTCACCGCCGACCACGGCAACCTCTTCGGGGAGTGGGGGCTGTACGGCCACCCGATGCACGCGCCGGTGCCGGCGCTGCTTGAGGTGCCGTGGGCGGTGACGACGGGCGAGGGCCGCCGGGACCGCGACCCGTCGCTGGAGCCGCCGGAACCGCTGCCGGTCGGCCGCGTCTACGGCGCCGAGGCCGACGAGGAGCGGCTGGCGGCGCTCGGCTACCGGTGAGCCGGCTTCCCGACCGATAGCGACCCACCTACCACGGGCCCGACACCTGCTGGTGTGCGAGTCGTCATCATCGGGGCTGGCAGGGTCGGCACCGCCATCGCCGACAGTCCTGACGCTCCGCACGACGTCGTCAGCGATGTCGTCGTCATCGACGTCGACGAGGCCCATACCGAGGAGTCGACGCACGAGTTCCACGTGACGACGCCGGCCGGCGACGGCATCTCGCAGTCGGTGCTCAAGGCTGACGTCGGGGTGGCCGACATGCTCGTCGTCAGCGCCGCCATCGCGACGCTCGACGACGTCGGTTTCGGGATCGGCTCGCTCGGCCCGTTCGGAAGTCACCTCCAGTGTTCCCGACTCCTCGAAGCTTCCGACGGTGTTCCCGGTGGGGATCGGCCGGCCGGAGATCGCCCCCCGTCCCGACGCCGCTCGCCGGGACGACCCGCAATTAAGGCCGGAGGCCGAACAGCAGCGCCCGCCCGAACACGAGCACGGGAATGATCTCCAGGCGGCCGATCCACATGTTCAGGATGAACATCGCCTCGGCCAGCGGGTGCATCGACGGCCCGGCGATGCCGGTCGAGAGGCCGACGTTGCCCTGCGCGCTGGCCACCTCGAAGAGCGCGTCGGCGTACGTGAACTCCGGGCCGGCGACGTTGACGAGGACGAGACTCGAGGCCGCGAGCAACGACAGCCACAGCACGCCGACGATGGCGGCCTCGCCGAACTCCCGGCTCATCTCCG
>PXSC01000025.1:13656-14832 GCA_003023535.1 Halobacteriales archaeon QS_9_70_65
GAGTTTGCCGCCCTCGCTCCAGTCGCCGATGGGCGAGGACTGAAAGCCCGTGCAGGTGAGCGCGCTGACGAACTGGAAGGTGGCGTCCCGGACCGCGTCGACCTGTGCGGTCGACAGATACGAGCCGAGGAACGGGAGATCGACGGTCCGACCGAGCGATCCGGTCCCGGCGACGAACAGTAGATTCTGTACGGAGAGGAAGACGACCCCGCCCGCGAGCAGGACGAACAGCCAGCGGGTCTGGAGGTCGCTGCCCAACTCGTCCAACTCGCGGTTCGAGAGAACGGCGAAGTGGACGGGGAAGGCGATGGCGCCGAGCGTCATCACCGGCAGCAGGACGCCCTCGACGATCGGGGAGTTGTACGTCCCGATGGAGTTGTCGGTGACGCTGAACCCGCCGGTCGCCAGCCCGGTCATCGCGTGGTTGAGCGCCTGCCAGGACGCCTCGAACAGCGAGAGGTCGCTTCCGTAGGCGCTGAGCCGTATCGCGACGAACATCGCGGCGACCGCGAGGACGCTGTACAGGAGGAAGATGCGCCAGACGGTCCGGACCGTCGAGACGATGCTGGGGTGGATGCGCCGCTCGCGGGCCTCGCTCTCGTAGAGGGTGTAGCTCCCGCTGCCGGGGCGGGCGAGAGGCCGCTGCCGGTCCAGCCGCTCATCGACTCGAACAGCGCGTGCAGAGGGTGCCGGAAGTACCGGAGGCTGGAGGACTCGAAGCCCGCCGCCGCCGCGGTGGCCGCCGCGACCGACGGCGGCGTGAAGTGCGCCGTCAGAAGAAAGGGCAGCGAGCCGAACAGCGCGGTGACGAACCAGCCACCGGCGGCGATGACCATCCCGTGTTTCGTCAGCGGGTCGGGCGCGTCGAGGAACCGTATTCTGGCTGCGCCGCCGACGCCCGCGGTGACGCCACCGGAGACGAGGAAGGCGAGCGCGGCGTACCACTCCCGGAAGGCGACGGCGACGCCGAGACTCACCGTCATGACGAGCGCCTCGATCAGCAGCAGCGAGCCGACGTCCCGGGCGATGGTCGCCAGGTCGGCGCTCCGGGTTCGGTCCATGTTACTCCGTGAACACGTCCAGCACCGGTTCGGTGACGCCCGTCGCCGAGTAGACGGTCAGGACGTCGCCGGCGTGGATGGTGGTTTCGCCCCGCGGGGTGACCGGGCCCTCGGT
>PXSC01000033.1 GCA_003023535.1 Halobacteriales archaeon QS_9_70_65
CTGCCGTTCATCCTGTTCACCGGCAAGGGAAGCGAGGAGATCGCCAGCGACGCCATCTCCGCCGGCGTCACCGACTACCTCCAGAAGGAGCCCGACCCGGAGCAGTACAAACTTCTGGCGAACCGCATCGGCAACGTCGTGAGCCAGTTCCGGGCCGAACGGCGGGTCGAGGCGGAACGAGAGCGATTTCGGGCGCTGTTCGACCGGCTCTCGCAGCCGACCGTCGACGTCGAGTTCCGAGACGGCGAGCCGGTCGTCGAGCGGGTCAACCCCGCCTTCGAGGAGACGTTCGGCTACGACGCCGACGCGGTCGTCGGCGACTCGCTCGACGACCACATCGTCCCTGAGGACGGACGCGAGGAAGCCGAACGGATCAACGACCACATCATGGGCGGCGAACGGGTCGAGGCCGAGGAGGTCACGCGGAAGACCGCCGATGGCCGCCGCAGGTTCCTGCTTCAGAACGCCATCTACGACGACGGGGCCGGCGGGTTCGGCATCTACACCGACGTCACCGAGCGGCGGGAACGCGAAGCGAAGCTCGAACGGAGCCAGGAACTGCTGCGCCACACCGAACGGCTGGCGGGGGTCGGCGGCTGGGAGGTCGACGTCGAGACCGGCGAACTGTCGTGGACCCAGGGGGCGTACGCGGTTCACGACCTCGACCCCGACGGGGAGTTCGAGCCGACGGTCGAAGCGGCGCTCGACTTCTATCACCCCGACGACAGGGAGACGATCGAGACGGCGGTCGAACGCTGCCGCGAACGCGGCGACCCGTACGAGCGTGACCTCCGGCTGATCACCGCGTCGGGCGACCGGAAGACGGTCCGGACGATCGGCGACCCCGTCTACGACGGCGACGAAGTGACCAAGATTCGCGGCGCGATACGGGACATCACCGAACAGCGACGGCGCCAAGAGGAACTCGAGCGGTACGAGACGCTGGTCGAGTACTCCCCGGAGCTGCTCGTCGTGCTGGACGAGGAGATGACCGTCGAGTACCAGAGCCCGCCGTCGCCGCTGATGGAGTGGGACCCGCTGGACGTCGCCGGCAATAATCCGCTGGAGAACGTCCATCCGGACGACCGCGACGAGGTCGCCGAGCAGTTCGCCCGGCTGCAGCGGCACCCCAACCGCGTCTCGACCGCCGAGTTCCGGGTGCAGGACGCCGACGGGAGGTGGCGGTGGATCGAGAGCAGCGCACAGAACTTCACCGACGACGATGCCGTCGGCGGAATCCTCGCCGCGGTCCGCGAGATCACGCGTCGAAAGCGGCAGGAACAGGAGCTCACCCGGTACAACACCGTTCTGGAGCAGCTGCAGACGACGACGAAGACGCTGCTGGAGACGCGGGACGTCGAGCAGGCGGCACGGCACGCCATCGAGAGCATCGAGACCGTCCTGGAGTTCGACATCGCCTGCGTCTGGCTGAGCACGGACGACCAGCGTACGCTCGAACCGGTCGCCATCTCCGAGCGCGGCCGGGAGCTCGTTCCGGAGCCGCCGACGTACACCGCGGAGGCGGAGTCCATCTCCTGGGAGGTGTACCAGGAGCAGGAGCTCCGGTACGTCGGCGACGTCCGGGCGGACGACCGGCGGCTGAACGAGGACACGCCCATCGGGAGCGAGGTGATCGTGCCGCTCGGCCGGCACGGTCTGCTGAACATCGGTGCCACCGAGCCGGACGCCTTCTCCGAACGGGACGTGGATCTCATCGAGCTGTGGAGCGACACGCTGGTGGTCGTTCTCGCGCGGATCACCCAGCTCGAGCTGCTGCAGGAGCGGGAGGCCGAACTCACCCGCGAGCGCGACCGGCTCGACGAGTTCACCGGCGTCGTCTCCCACGACCTGCGGAGCCCGCTGAGCGTCGCCAAGGGCCGGACCGAACTCGCCGCCGCCGACTGCGACAGCGAGCACCTCGCCGACGTGCGGCGGGCGCTGACGCGGATGGAGGAACTTCTCGGCGACTCGCTGGCGCTGGCCCGACAAGGGAAGGTGGTCGGCGAGACGACCGCGGTCGACCTCGAGAACGGCGTCTCCCGGTGCTGGCAGACGGTCTCGACCGGCGAGGCGTCGCTCATCGTCGAGGGGTCGGCGACGATACGGGCGGACGAGGACCGGCTCCCGGAGATCTTCGAGAACCTCTTCCGGAACGCGATCGAGCACGGCGGCGAGTCGGTGCGGGTCACCGTCGGCCCGACCGACGACGGCTTCTACGTGGCCGACGACGGCGCGGGGATCCCGCCCGAGGATCGGTCGCAGGTGTTCGAGAGCGGCTTCACCACGAGCGACGACGGCGGCGGGTTCGGGCTGGCGATCGTCGAGCAGATTTGCGAGGCACACGGCTGGGAGGTCGACGTGACGGAAAGCGAGGCCGGCGGCGCCCGGTTCGAGGTCACGGGCGTCGAGACAGTCGGGTGACCGGCCCGCGAACTATTAGTACGCCGTCTCCGTCGCTCGCCCCGGCGCGGGAGGGGTCTCCGGTGGGGCCGCCCGGCCTACGCGTCGCCGGCGAGCTCCTCGAGGGCCGTTTCGGCGGTCTCGATGGCCCGCTCGCGTTCGGCGGGGTATGCCTCGACCTTCCCGCGGAGCATCAGCCCGTCGCCGAGCCTGACGTCGCCGTCGTAGGCGGCCTGCTTGTCGAGGCCGAGAAAGAACGCGCAGTTGTCGTCGATCCGCCCATCGAGCTCGTCGAGGAGGCCGTCGAGGTCGTCCATCTCGGCCAGCCGCGAGAGGACGTGTCTCACCTCGTCGGCCCGTTCCAGCCGGACCGACAGCACGAGGATGCGGTCGCCGTTGTGGCCCTCCGTCTCCTCGCGCCGGAGGTCGGCCTCCTCGGGCAGAAAGGTCCGCAGCGCCGCCGCCACCCGCCGTTCGTCCTCCGTCGCGTAGCAGAAGGCCCGGAGGTCGACGTAGTGAAACGGGACGGCGCTCACGGGGTCACTCCTCGGCGGCTTCCAGGGAGTCCTCGGGGATGCCGGCCTCCTGGCCCTCGTCGAACTGGACGATGTAGGTGCTGTCGCCGAACATCGTCTCGGAGACCTGCGTCACCTCGCCGGTCTGGCCGTCGTACTCGCTGTGCTTGTCGTGGAAGACGACGTGGTCTCCCTTCTCGAATCCCATGTCGACGGATTTTCGCCGCCCGATGTAAAGCCCGTCGTTTCGCCCTCCGAACGGTTTTTGCCCGCCGCGGCGAACGACCGTGTATGCACGACGCGACACGCCGAACGTCTCCGATCCCGGTGGTGCCATGACCGCCTTCGACGGGCTGTGGTATCTCACCGACGAGGCGGACCGGGCGGCCGAGCGGGCCCGCCACCGGCTCCGGGACCGCTACGACGACGACGACCACCTCGAACGGACCTACCGGAGGCGGGTCTCCCGCGGCCGGTTCCGGACGCTCGCCGAGCGCATCCGCGAGGGCGGCGCCCCCTACGGCGCCCACACGCTCGTCTCCCGGCCGTCGGGGGAGCTGCTGCTCGTCCGCCACGAGGGCGTCGACATGTGGGTGCTGCCCGGCGGCAACCTCGAGGGATCGGAGACGTTCCGCGAGGCCGCCCGCCGCGAGCTGCGCGAGGAGGCCGGCGTCGAGGCCCGCTACGACGGGCTGGCGATGTTGGTCCGCGTCGAGGTGGTCCACGGCGACCACGAGACCTGGGGCGTGATGCCGGTGTTCGGCGCGCGGTCCTCGGCGACGGCGACCCCGGCGGCCACGGATCCGGACGGCGAGATAAGTGCCGCCCGCTGGTTCCCGCTCGAGGCCGTCCCCGAGGACACCCGCGACCGCGAGGACGTCATCGCCGCCGCGCGGGCGAGCCGGTAGCGACGGCCCTCACCACTCGACGCCCTCGTCGGCGCCCATTCGCCGGAGCGCCGCCCGGGCGTTGGAGGCCTCGTAACCGAACACCACCGACTCGCCGTACGCCTCGGCGACCTCCGCGGCGTGGATGAGGTCGTCGATCTCGACGTCGACGGCGTACAGCTCGACGCTGAGCGGCGTCTCCAGCCGGTCGGCGAAGCCGCTCGCGATGGTCTCCAGCCAGTAGGTCGTCCCGTAGTGGGTGTCGTACAGCGGGACGACGAACTCGTCGACGTGCGGCTCGATCGCCGGCAGGTCCAGCCCCGCCCGCTCGTAGAGGTGGTCGCCGTAGGGGTCCGGGTACAGCGTCAGGTACGTCCGGCCGGGAATCCGGTCGGCCGCCGCCGCGACGAAGTCGGTGATGACCGCCGCGCGCCAGGCGAAGCGGTCCCCGGGGCCGGTGTCGGCCGGCGGCGGCCCCTCGCCGGCCCCGTGGCGCGTCTCGACCCACGTCTCGAACCGCTCGTTGCAGCGGTCGCAGTAGCAGTACTCCGGCCGCGGGAAGCCGACGTCGTCGAGCCGGATGTCCGGCGTCACCGCGGCGCAGTCTCCGATGATCTCCAGCAGTCCCGCGCGGTAGTCCTCGTGGGTCGGGCAGACGTAGGCCCAGTCGAAGTGCGGCCGCTCGCGGGTCGCCGGCGTCCCTTCGGGGGTCACCGGCCGGAGGGCGGGGGTCTCCTCGGCGGCGGCGTTGTCGCCGAAGCAGGAGACCATGCTGACGGCTCCCTCGACCGGCTCCGCCGACCGGCCGGTGACGTCTTTCACCTCGAAGAACGCGCGGTCGAACTCCGGCCACCGCGTCTCTTCTTCGTTGCGCGTGACGACGTCGTACATACCGGGAGTCGGGACTGCCCGGGCGTAAGTCGTTCGGACGGGCGGCGACCGGGGACGGGGGAGCCGGTGCCGGCGTCGCTACCGCCGCATCACGTACAGCGCGACCGCCGCGAGGACGACGGCGACCAGCGCCAGTGACTTCTTCGACATGCAGGTAAGATGACGGCCGCCGGGGACATAACGGTTCGCCCACGCTCGCCGGCGGTGTAAAATAAGCGATGGCCAGTCGGACGTATCTCGCCGGGTGGGGCCGAAGGGGTCGAGCACTCGAGCTCCTCGCTAGCCTTTCTTTCGCTTCAGGTCTCTCGTCCGAACGCTACCCGCTCGTCCCTGCGGGCCGAGACGTGACGTGGACCGTCCCGGCGCTGGACGGCTACGCGACGCTGACGTGGGCGGTGATGGACTCCCGGACGATGGTGTCGCAGTAGGTACAGCGGACGCCGTCGTCGAGCACCTCGAAGTGGGAGTCGACCGGCTCGCCGTCGGTCGAGATGCAGTTGGCGTTCGGGCACGACAGCACGCCGGTCACCTCGCTCGGCCGGGAAACGCGGTGTTTCTCGACGACGTCGAAGCCGCGGACGATGTTGATGCTGGCGGCGGGAGCGATCAGCGAGAGGACGTCCACCTCGTTTTGGCTCAGCTCCCGGCCTTCGACCTTCACGATGTCCTTGCGGCCGAGCCGGTCGGAGGGAACGTTCATCCCGACGGACACCTCCTCGCCGGAGCCGCCGTCGATGCCGAGGATGGCGAGGACGTTCAGCGCCTGCCCGCCGGAGATGTGGTCGATGACGGTACCGTCTTCGATCTTGGAGACGCGGAGTTCCGTGTCGGTCATAGCATCAGATCCAGCAGCGCCATTCGGACGGGAACGCCGTTGTGCGCCTGCTGGAAGTAGGTCGCGTGGTCGGTCTCGTCGACGTCGGGGGCGATCTCGTCGACCCGCGGCAGCGGGTGCATCACGGTCAGATCGTCGCCGGCCCGCTCCAGCAACTCGGCGTCGATGCGGTACTCGCCGGCGACCTTGCGGTACTCGTTCTCGTCGGGGAACCGCTCGCGCTGGATGCGGGTGACGTAGAGGACGTCCAGCGCCTCGACGACCTCCTCGACGCCGGTGTGTTCGCGGATCTGCGCGCCGGTTTCGTGGAGGTCGTAGCGGACGCTCCGGGGAAGCCGGAGGCTCTCCGGGCTGATGAAGTGCTGGCTGACGTCGAAGTTCGTCAGCGCGTGCGCCAGCGAGTGGACCGTCCGACCGTACTTCAGGTCGCCCATCATCCCGACCGACAGGTCCTCGAAGCCGGCGTTCTCCCGGATGGTGTAGAGATCCAGTAACGTCTGTGTGGGGTGCTGGCCGGCGCCGTCGCCGGCGTTGATGACGGGCACGTCGACGAACTCGCTGGCCAGCCGGGCCGACCCCTCCGAGGGATGCCGGAGCACGAGCGCGTCGGCGTACCCCTCGATCACCCGAACGGTGTCGGCGAGGCTCTCGCCTTTCGTCACCGACGAGGAGTCGATGCCGCCCATGTCGATCGTGTCGCCGCCGAGCCGCTTCATCGCGGCGTCGAAGGACATCTTCGTCCGCGTGCTGGGCTCGAAAAAGCAGAGCCCGAGCAGCCGGTCGACGCGGGCGTCGGCGACCGCCCCGAGGTCGTCGGCCAGCGCCGCGGCGCGGTCCAACACCGTCTCGATGTCGCCGCGGGACAGTTGTTTCGCGCTGAGCAGGTGGTCGTGACGCATTGGCGGTACACCCGCAACGGACGGTCTTGAATCCCCCGACAGCCCCTCACCGCGTGATCGGTGGCGTGACCGCCGACCGGTCGCGTCTAGTTAGGCGATGCTGGCGGAAAATCCACCGCCGGACGGGACTGGAAGGGGCTGGGCTCTCGGCGAGCGAGACGACGCAAGCGGAGAGGGAGCCTGCGGCTCCCTCAGGCAGTCGGGCGTCGCCCGACGACGGCGAGGGACCTCCGGTCCCTCGGGCCGCTCCGCGGTGTCGCCGCGCGAGGACACCGCAGGACGGAGTCCGAGGACCGTGGTTCGAACGACGGCTCGCCGAGCCGTCGTTCGTCATCCCGGAAGAGCTTCGCTCTTCCGTAGATCGCGGATCTCCGATCCGCTCACTCCCGGAAATCGCTGATTGCCGGAGACAGCGGTCTCCGGACCGGGATCGACGTCCTCGACCGGAAGCTCGACGGAGGGATCCCGGAGGGCAGCGTCGTCGCCCTCGCCGCCCAGCCGGCCAGCCAAGCCGAGCTGTTCCTCTACGAACTCACCGCCACCCGCGGGACGCTGTATCTCTCCCTGGACCGCCGCGGCGACTTCGTCGCGGCCAGCATCGACACCGCCGACGCCTCCACCGGCGACCCGACCGTCCGGGACATCGCCGGCGAGGCGCCGCTCGACAACGCCGCCAAGCTGGTGTCGGCGCTGCCCGACGACTCCAACCTCATCGTCGACCCCGTCGACGTGCTCGAGCGGCAGGAGGCGACCCGCTACCGCAACTTCCTCAACGAGCTGCAGAACCACATCTACAACACCGGTAGCATCGCACTGTTGCACTGCCTGGACGGCCACGACGTGCCGCCGCTGCGGGACACGACCGAACACATGGCCGACATCGTCTTCGAACTCGAGACGTCGGTGAAGGGCGACCGCATCGAGAACCACCTCGCGGTCCCGAAGTTCCGCGGCGGCCGGGCGCTGTCCGACGTGATCAAGCTGGAGCTGTCCGACGAGGTCGACATCGACACCAGCCGCGACATCGCCTGACCCGGCGGC
>PXSC01000034.1 GCA_003023535.1 Halobacteriales archaeon QS_9_70_65
CATCGACGAGGCCATCCAGGCCTGCGTGCAGTCGAACCACACGCGGCTGCCGGTCTACGACGGCAGCCTCGACAACGTCCTCGGGGTGGTCCACATCTCGGATCTGGTCCGGGAGTACAGCTACGGCGCCAGCGACGACGTCGAACTGGAAGACCTCATTCAGGAGACGCTGCACGTCCCCGAGTCGAAGAACGTCGACGACCTGCTGGCAGAGATGCGGGAAACCCGGATGCACATGGTCATCGTCATCGACGAGTTCGGGACCACCGAGGGGATGGTGACGATGGAGGACATCACCGAGGAGATCGTCGGGGAGATACTGCAGTCCGGCGAGGAGGAGCCGATCGAGGTACTCGACGACCGGACGGCCACGCTGAAGGGCGAGGTCAACATCGACGAGGTCAACGAGCGGCTGAACGTCGACATCCCGGAAGGCGAGGAGTTCGAGACCATCGCCGGCTTCGTCTTCAACCGCGCCGGCCGCCTCGTCGAGGAGGGCGAGACCATCGCGTACGACGGCCTCGAGATACGCGTCGAACGGGTCGAAAACACCCGCATCCTGAGGGCACGACTCGTCAAAACCGACGCCTACGAGGCGCCGCAGGCGGCGGAGCCGGCCGCCGACGAGGAACAGTGATTCACAGCGCCGCGACGGCCGTGTACACCCCGTAGCCGAGGGCGCCGGCGCCGAGCAGCGAGCAGACCCACGCCAGGACGGTGTAGCCCATCTTGCCGGCGCTGACGCCGCCGGCGGAGGCGCCGGCGCCGACGACCGCCGAGACGATGATCTCGTTGAACGAGATGGGGACGCCGAGGAAGATGGCGGTCTGGGCGATGACGAACGAGGGGATGAGCGCCGCGATGGAGCGTCCTGGGAGATGGCCTTGATCATCCGGGGGGCGGCGGTCCACGACCCCGCCAGCAGGCCGACGCCGCCGCCGAACAGCAGCGCCACGAGCGGGACGTCGGCGCCGGCGGCGTCGACCAGCGGCAGCAGCGGCCCCAGCGCCAGCCCGACCTGACTGCCACCGGCCGAGAAGGCGACCAGGCCGCCCAGCGCGAGCAGGAAGTGCCGCTGTGCGGCCGCCTCGTCGGCCCGCATGTCCGACAGCAGGGCAGCGGCGACGACGGCGGCGACGAGGATGGTGACGGCCGCCCGGCCGCCCGGCCCGCCGCCGACGGTCCCGGCGACGGCGGCGGCCTCGCCCGGCGGCCCCAGCAGGACGAACTCGACGTTCGCCAGCACCGCGCCGACGAGGCCGGCGAGCGCCGGCACCGCGACCCGCTCCGGTACCTCGCCACGGCGGAGGAGCCGGGCGGTGCCGTAGGCGGCGCCGCCGCCGACGACCGGCGTCAGCGTCCACACCGCCAGTATCTGGCGGTACTTTCCCCATGCGGGGTCGCCGCCCAGCGCCAGCCCGGTGCCGACGACGGCGCCGGTGACGGTGAACGCCGTCGCGACCGGGTAGCCGGTGAACACCCCGACCGCCACGAGGGCGGCCGCGATGGTCAGCGCGACGATGGCGGCGGTCGGCGACAGCGTCACCCCGACGACGAGTTCCCGGCCGACCGCCTCGGTGACGTTCGCGCCCTGCAGCGTCGCGCCGAACAGCCCGAGGATGCCGACGAAGAAGCCGGCCCGCATCACCGAGACGGCGTTGGCGCCGACGGCCGGTGCGAACGGCGTCGACCCCGAGGAGCCGGCGCCGATGGCCCACGCCATGAAGAGACTCGCCCCCCCGGCGGCGACGAACGTCGCGAGCGTCCCGACCTCCATCGCCCCGCCGTATGCCGCCGCCCCATATAAACGCTCGCGGGACGGCTCGGGGACCACGTTCAGTTACGCGAGGGCCGGCCGGTCGGCCGGTGCCGGACGGAAACTCGAACGGGGCCGACCGCTCGCGCGGCGAGGCCGAGCGAGCCCAGCGAGGGAGGCCTCGTGACGCAGCGAGCGGGAGGAGCGACGACACGCGAGCGCAGCGAGGTCGACCGGTCGAAGGGAGGCCTCGAGGCGGAGCGGCGTCCTCGCGAGTGAAACGGGCGAGGGCTCGGCAGAGCGACGCGCTGCCGGTGACCGGAGGGAGCCGCGGAGCGTCGTTCGGACGACCGGCGGTCGTCCATGGTCACGAACCTCTTCGATCGTCGGACGACAGCGAGGCCGAGCGAGCACAGCGAGAGCGGCCTCGGAACGAAGCGAGCGGGAGGAGCGACTTGGGAGCGACGACACGCGAGCACAGCGAGCAGTCGCGGGGCGCGACCTGCGAGGCCGACCGGAGGAGGCCTCGGTCGAGCCGAACGGTAGGAACCGCGAGACAGCGAGCGCCTCGACGCGAACGGGGTCCTCGCGAGTGAACTGAGCGAGGGCTCGGCAGAGCGACGCGCTGCCGGTGAGCGACGCGAGCCGTGAGCCACAGCCCGCCGGCGGGAGGGGGCGTTCGGGCACGCCGTCATCGCCGCCGAAGCGCGCTACTTCCTCGTAACTGAACACTGCCCGCGACGGGCGACTCAGACGTGATCGGCGCCGACGGCGGCGACGACGCCGCCGCCGAGGAGCGTCGGCAGCCAGTAGATGCCGCCGCGGTGCAGGACGACGGCCGCGGCGGCGGTGGCGGCGTCGACGCCGGCCAGCGGGACGAGCAGCGCGACCAGCGCCGCCTCGACCCCGCCGAGCCCGCCGGGCAACGGTGTCACGCCCGCGATGGCGCCGACGGGGACGGCGACGAGGACGGCCGCCGCCGGCACGGCCGCGCCGACGGCGTACAGCGCGAGCCACAGCGCCGTCGCCTGCGCCAGCCAGCCGGTCGCCGAGAGGCCGACCGCGGCGAGCAGTCGCCGACGGTCGGTCCCGACGACCCCGACGGCCTCGAAGAAGCCGCCGACGCGGCCCGCGACGGCCGCCCGGGACGGTGGCTCGACCCGCGGCAGCAGCCGGCCGACGGCGCCGGCGGCCGCCGCGAGGGCGCCGACGACGGTCGTCTCGACCCGCTTGCGGTAGCGCCAGCCGAGGTAGCCGCCGGCCGGCAGCGTGACGGCCAGCCCGACGACGGCGGCCGCCGCCAGCCGGAGTCGGTCGCCGACGGCGGCGGTCACCGAGAGGTAGGTCACGCCGACCAGCCCCAGCGCCGTCGAGGGGACGAGGTTCAGCGAGTCGGCGCTGGCGACGGCCGCCAGCGCGGTTTCGTAGTCGGTGCCGGCGACGTCGGCGATCAGCAGCGCGCTGACCGGCTCGCCGCCGGCCTGCCCGAATGGGGTGACGTTGTTGGCGAACAGCACGCCCGCGTAGACGGCGGCCGCCCGGAGCGGCGAGACGGCCGCGCCGAGCGCCCCGAGGACGGTCCGCAGCGCCAGCGCCCACGCCAGGAGCCACACCCCGGCGGCGCCGAAGACGGCGACGACGGCACCCGACCGGGCCCGAGCGAGCGCGCCGAGGAGGTCGCCGACGCCGACGACCGTCGCCAAGGCCCCGAAGACGACGGCCGCCCCGAGGAAGCCCGCGGCGCTGGCCCGGCGGTCGAGAGCCATGTCGGCGGGTCGGCCGACGCGGGTTTCAACGCACCGATGCACACTTGGCCGCGGCGAGCCACCGGCCGGCATGGACGAACGGACGGCACTGGCGCTGGTCGGCGACCGGGTCCCGGCGGCCGGCGACGACTGTGCGGTCGTCGACGGCCTCGTCGTGACGACCGACATGCTCCACGAGACGACGGACTTCCCGGAGGGGACGACCCGCTACACGGCCGGCTGGCGGGCGGTCGGCGCGTCGCTGTCTGTGCGACCGTCAACGCGGAGTACGTCGGCGGCGACCTCGACGGCCACGGCGAGTTCACCGTCGCGACGACGGCGGTCGGCCGCGCGGACGACCCCGTCCGGCGGGCCGGCGCCGCCCCCGGCGAGGCGGTCTGCGTCACCGGGACGCTCGGCCGGACCGGGGCCGCCCTCCGGCTGTTCGAGGCCGGCGACGACGAGCGGGCGAACGAGCTGTTCCGGTTCGAGCCGCGGGTCGCCGCCGGGCGGGCCGTCGCGCCGCAGGCGACCGCGATGATGGACGTCAGCGACGGGCTGGCGCGGTCGCTCCACCGGCTCGCGGAGGCCGGCGGCTGCGGGGTCGCCGTCGAGAGCGACGCCCTGCCGGTCGACGCCGCCGTCGAGGCCGTCGCCGACGGGCCGGCCGACCGCCGGGAGCTGGCCGTCCACCTCGGGGAGGACTTCGAGCTCGTCTTCACCGTCCCGGGGGCGGAGCTGTCGGCCGTTCGAGCGGCGGCGCCGGTCGCCGTCTCGCGGGTCGGCGAGGTGACGGCCGGCGGCGTCCGGATGGACGGCGAGCCGCTGGCCGACCGCGGGTTCACGCATTAGGTGATGATCTCGATCGGCACCGGGGTAAAACAGAGCAGCCCGAGGAGGAAGGTCAGCGCGCCGAGTGCCTTCCGCTTGGGGTCCAGCGGGTCGTCGAAGACGGGCGTCGTCGGGCCGACGTACGCCAGCCCGAGGGCGACGACGCCCCAGAACGTCCAGAGGAACGGCGCGTTGGCGCTGACGTCGGTGAACAGGTAGAGGTAGCCGGCCAGCGACAGCAGCGCCGCGGGGACGAGCGCCGCGATGGTCCGGGCGCGTTCGCCGAACATCGCCCGGACGATGTGGCCGCCGTCGAGCTGGCCGACGGGAATCAGGTTGAGGAACGTGACGAACAGTCCGACCCAGGCGCCGAAGATGACCGGACTGGCCGACAGCTCGGGGTCGGCGTAGGTGAGCTGCTCGCCGGTGGCCCACGCCAGCAGCTGCAACAGCGGCGGGTAGCCGAACTGTATCTGGACGGTGTCGTCGCTGTTCAGCACGCTCTCGCCGACGGCGATCGGCTCGAGGGAGAGCCCGACGACGGCGACGACGACCGCCGCGACCAGCCCCGCCAGCGGCCCCGCGACCCCGATATCGAACAGCGCCTTCCGGTCGGGGATGCGGCCGCGCATCTTGATGACGGCGCCGAACGTGCCGATGTACGTCGGCACCGGGATGAAATACGGGAGGCTGGCCTCGACGTCGTGGTACCGGGACATCACGTAGTGACCGAGTTCGTGGACGCCGAGGACACCGAGAACGGCGAGGGCGAACGGCCAGCCGGCCAGCAGGTCCAGCGGCCCCTCGACCGGCTGGTAGTACCAGATGGACCCGGCGTACAGCGTCGTCAGCAGCGTCGCGACGAACATCCCGATGTTGGTCCACGGCACCCCGTCGACGCCGACGCTGCGCGGCTCGGCGACCAGCGCCTGCCGCGTCCGGGTGACCGGGACACCCGTTATCGGGTCGGCGTCACCGTCCTCGACGACGTCGAGCCGCACCTCATAGCCGTGTTCGCGGAACAGCGGCCACAGCTGTTGTTCGAGCCGGCGGTACTCGGTCTGTGGCTGCCCGTAGTAGCGGAGTTCGCCGTCGCCGGTTTCCTCGACGTCGGTGACGCGGAAGGCCGGCAGCAGTTCCTCCGGCGGCGGGCCGTCGTGGCCCACCCCCGGCCCCGGCTCGACGGTGCTCATCACCGACAGGGAGGAGGGTGGCGGGCATAAATCCCGTGGCAGGGGCAGGCGCCCCCGGCCGTCAGGCCCGCGATACCCGCCAGGTCGTCGCCGACGTGTACGACCACTTCTCGATCTCGAGGTCACCGGCCGAGTCCCGGAGCTTCACCATCAGCGCGCCGATCTCCTTCGGGGAGAGCCCGACGTCGTCGGCGATGAACTTGCCCTTGACGTACACCTCGCCGTCCTCGGCCCGCTGGCGGAGGTACGTCCGGAGTCGGCTTTCCTTGCTTTCCGTGGAGGCGTCCGTGGTCGCGCTCATGATCTGCTCCGTCGTACTACCCCGGTTAGCATATAAAGGGTGGAAGCTTCGGATAACTTCGGCCTAATTCGCGGTAAAGGGAGGTAAAATGAGCGTTTTACGGACCGCGCAGATGATTTCAGACGTTTTATCGAGGTTTCTCAGCCCGTCTCGTCGGTTTTATTCCCGGCGGTAATTTTTCCAGGTGGCGGCAGGGAAGCGCCGGCCAGCCGGTCGGACCCGGACCCCTCGCGGCGTTCATCCGCGCTGGTGGACCCAGAAGGTCTCGGACTCCGTGACCTCCTTTTTGAACAGCGGCACCTCGTCCTTCAGACGGTCGATGCCGTCCTCGACGGCCCGGAACGCCTCCTCGCGGTGGCCGGCGAGGACGACGGTGAAGACGATGTCCTCGCCGGCCTCGACTCGGCCGGTCCGGTGGTGGAGTCGGACGTCGAGAACGCCGTCGCGGCCCTCAAGATCCGACTCGATCGTTCGCATCGTCCGCTCGGCGACGCCGTCGTACTTCTCGAACTCGAGATACCGCGTGGCGTCGTCGTCCTCGCCGTCCCGCTCGCGGACGCGCCCGGTGAACGTCGCGATCGCGCCGGCGCGGTCGGCGTCGGCCGACCGCTTGACCGCGGCGACGAGCGACGCCAGGGTCTCGTACGGCTCCGCGTCGTGGATCGCCTCGACGGCCGCCTCGACGTCGAGGGCCGTCGCCGTCGCCGCCTCGACGTCGGCGTCGGCCTCGGCCCCGGCGTCGCCGACGGCGACCAGCGGGACGTCGAGGTCGGCCGCGCCGACGACCGCCGCGTAGTCGTGGTCCGGCGCGAGCCTGTCGAGGGCGTCCTCGACGCCGAGGCCGCCGCCGCCGGCACGCCACTCCTCGCCGACGACGTACTCAGTGTCGCCTCGGGCGACGGCAGTACCGCCGTCGCGGGCCGGCCGCCCGTCGTCGCGAACGACGCCGACGCGACCGTCGAGGGCCCCGAGCAGTCGCCGGAGTCCCGTCTCCGCCTCGGCACCGACCATCGCGAACGCGTGCATACCCGATAGTTCGACGCCGGCGGCTTGTAGGTGTCGCCGCGTCTGACGGTAGCGGTCGGGAGGAAGTATCGACTTTTGACGGCGATGGCGGCGTTCGAGGTCCCGCCCGACGCCGGCCGACCGACCGGCTCTCGCGCAACTGAACGGGACGTGCTTGACAACCCTTAAGACCGGAACCGAGCTATCGAACAACAATGAGAGTGGTCGTTTCCATCGGCGGGAGCGTGCTCGCGTCGGACCTGGAGCCGGACCGGGTGGCGGCGCACGCGGGGGTCGTCGACGAGCTGGTCGCCGACGGACACGAGGTGGCCGTCGTCGTCGGCGGCGGCGACGTCGCCCGCAGGTACATCGAAACCGCTCGGGCGCTGGGGGCGACGGAGTACGACCTCGACGCCGTCGGCATCGACGTGACACGGCTGAACGCCCGGCTCCTGCTGACGGCGCTGGAGTCGTCGGCCATCCCCGAGCCGGCCGAGAACCCCGAGACGGCCCGGGCGTCGCTGCGGCGCGGCGAGACGGTCGTCATGGGCGGGACCGCCCCCGGCCACACCACCGACGCCGTCTCGGCGCTGCTGGCCGAAACCGTCGCGGCCGACCTCCTGGTGTACGCCACGAGCGTCCCCGGGGTCTACTCCGCCGACCCCGACGAGGACGACGGCGCCGAGCGGCACGACCGGCTCACGCCGGCGGAGCTGGTCGACACCATCGCCTCCATCGAAATCACCGCCGGCTCGAACGCGCCGGTCGACCTGCTGGCCGCGAAGGTCATCGAGCGGTCCGGGCTGCGGGCGATCGTCCTGGACGGCACCGACCCGGGGGCGTCTCGCCGTCCGGTGTGCCGCATCTCGGCCACGTCAACGAGATCATGCGGGGCTACTTCGTCGCCGAGGCGCTGCGAGACCGCGGCCGCGAGGTCCGGCAGGTGTTCACGGCCGACGACCGCGACCGTCTGCGGACGCTCCCCCGCAAACTGGCGGACCTGGAGGGCGACGTCGTCGGTCTCGGCGAGGTCGACGCCGGCGCCCTCGGGCGGAACCTCGGCCGGCCGTACACCGACGTTCCCGACCCCTTCGGCTGCTGTGACTCCTACGGCGACCACTTCACGACGCTCCTGGAGCGGGCCGCCGACGCCGTCGACATCCCCATCGACGTCGTCTCGAACACGGAGCTGTACGAGAGCGGCGCCTTCGACGACGCCGTCCGGCACGTCCTGACGGACCGGGAGACCGCACGCGAGGTGCTCGCGGAGTTCCAGGACACGGTCGACGACGGGTACGTCCCCTTCTTCCCGCGGTGTGCGGAGTGCGGCACCCTCACCGAGACGGTCGTCGGCGTCGACGTCGGCGCGGAGACGGTCGACTACGTCTGCGAGGACGTCGCGGCCGGCGACGAGGTCATCGAGGGCTGCGGCCACGAGGGGACGGCGACGTTCCGGGAGGGGAAGCTCCCCTGGCGGCTCGAGTGGCCCGCACAGTGGCGGGTGCTCGACGTCGACTTCGAGCCGTTCGGCAAGGACCACGCCGAGGGCTCGTGGCCCTCCGGCGAGGCCGTCGCCCGCGAGCTGTTCGGGGAGGCGCCGCCGGTGCCGATGGCCTACGAGTGGTTCACGCTCGACGGCGAGGCGCTGTCGTCGTCGTCCGGCAACGTCGTCACCGTCGACGAGGTGCTGGAGCTGCTGGAGCCGGCGGTGCTGCGGTACTTCTTCACGAAGAACCCCGCGAAGCAGCGGGACTTCGACGTCGGCGCCGTCGACGGGCTGGTCGACGACTTCGATCGCTTCGAGGCCGTCTACTTCGGCGCGGCCGACGCCGTCAAGGCCGACCGCGAGCGCGCCGAGCGGGCCTACCCGACGGTCGTTGACGAGGTGCCCGACGAGCGGCCCGTCCGCATCTCCTACCGGTTCGCGGCCGTCCTCGGGATGACGGACAACCGAGAGCTGCGCGTCGACATGGCCGAACGGTCGGGTCACGTCCCACCGGACGCCGACGACGGGGCCGTCGAGGAACTACCCGACGTGGCGTTCGACGACGCGACGGCGGCGGCGCTCGACGAGCTCGCGACGTACATCGAACGCACGGAGCCCGACGCGGAGAGCCTGCAGGAAGAGATCTACGAGACGGCGAGGCGGAACGACGTCCCGGTCGACGCGTTCTTCGAGGTCGGCTACCGGCTGTTCCTCGAGGAGACGGAGGGACCGCGGCTGGGGCCGTTTCTGGCGCCGATGGACACCGAGTTCGTCGTCCGGCGGCTCCGGCGGGCGGGCTGAACGGGCCGCCGCGACGGAACGACTTTTGACTCCCCCGGCCCCTACCGACACCAATGCGAACGCTGCTGTGGCTGCTCGTCGGTGTTCTCCTCTACACCACGGTCGCGATGGCGCTGAAAAGCCGCGGCGTACTCCCCTCGGCGCTGCGGGTTTCCGGGCCGGTTCTCACCGTCCACACCAAGCGCGGCCGGGCGTTTCTCGACCGGGTGGCCGCGCCGAGGCGGCTCTGGCGGGCGTGGGGCAACTTCGGCGTCGGCATCACATTGGTCGTCATGGTGGGGTCGTTCTTCGGCGTGTTGTTCGCGGCGGTGAGCGCGATCACCGACCCCGGCGCGGTCGGCGGCATCACCCGTCCACAGGACGCGCTGGTCATCCCCGGCGTCAACCAGTTCCTCCCGTGGGCGGCCGCCGTCGACATCCTCGTCGGCCTGCTCGTCGGGCTCGTCGTCCACGAGGGCGGCCACGGGCTGCTGTGCCGCGTCGAGAACATCGAGATCGAGTCGATGGGCGTCGCGCTGCTGGCGTTCATCCCGCTGGGGGCGTTCGTCCAGCCCGACGAGGAGAGCCAGCAGTCCGCCGACCGCGGCGGCAAGACCCGGATGTTCGCCGCCGGCGTGACGAACAACTTCCTCGTGGCGGCGCTGTCGTTCGGCCTGCTGTTTCTCGTCGTCGCGAGCCTCGTCACCGTCGTCCCCGGGGTGGCGGTCGGCGGCGCGCTGCCGGGGTCGGCCGCCGAGGACGCCGGCATCGAGCGCGGCGACGTCATCACGTCGGTCGACGGCCAGCCCGTCGCCAACGAGACGGAGTTCGAGGCGGCGCTGGCCGACGCCGACCGCGAGGTGACCGTCGGCCGGGCCGACGGCGGGGACGTGACCGTCGAGCGGAGCCTCATCGTCACCCGGGCCGTCGTCGACGCCCCCCTGGAAACGGGGACGGAGGTACGGGCCGTCGACGGCGAGACCGTCCACACGGGTTCGGGCTTCGAGACGGCGGTCGAAGGCGCCGAGACCGTCGAACTGGACACCAACGAGGGGACCGTCGAGTTCCCCGTCGGCGTCTTCGTCAGCAGCGTCCCGCGGGACGGCCCGCTGGCGGCCGCCGGCGCCCCGGACACGCCGATGTTGGTCAGCAGCGTCGACGGCGAGCCGACGCCGACCCCCGAGGCGCTGTCGGACGTCCTCGCCGAGCGGTCGGCGGGCGACACCGTCGAGGTCGTCGCCTACCACGGCGACGGTACCGACCCCTGGAACGGCGAGCGCCGGAGCTACGAGGTGACCCTCGCGGCGAACGACCGGACCGGCGGCGGCTTCCTGGGCGTCGCCGGCATCCAGGGCGGCACCAGCGGCCTCGTCGTCGACGACTTCGGCATCGACCCCTACCCCGCCGAGCAGTACCTCACCCTCCTCGGCGGCGGCGGGTGGGACGACCCGGTGTCGACGTTCGTCTCCCGGGTCATCGCAGCGCTGGTCCTGCCGTTCGCGAGCAACATCCAGCCCGGCATCAGCTACAACTTCGCCGGCTTCAACGGCGCGATCGCGGCCTTCTACAGCGTCTCCGGGCCGGTCGGCGCCGGAGTCGTCTTCGGCCTGGCGAACGTCCTCTTCTGGACCGGCTGGGTGAACATCAACCTCGGGCTGTTCAACTGCATCCCCTCGTATCCGCTCGACGGCGGCCACATCCTCCGGTCCTGCGTGGAGGCGACGCTGGCACGGCTGCCGGTCGACCCCGACCCGACCGTCGCCGCGGCGGTGACCGCGGCGATAAGCGCGACGATGATACTGGGCCTCCTCGGACGGCTGTTCCTGCCGGGGCTGCTGGCGTGAGAGGGAAACGTCCGGGCGGCTCGGCCGCTCAGCTCGGCGAGTGGTCGTGGCCGAGAACGGCACAGACGGCGTGCAGCAGCGCGCCGCCGAAGACGCGGGGCCCTGCGACGGCACCGGTGAACAGGCCGACGACGAGCGCGAAGGGCAGCAGCGTGGCGGTCCAGAAGGCGACCGCGCGGACGCCGCCGACGGCGTAGCCGACGAGCCGTTCGAGCGTCCCCGATGGGGCGGACGGGAGGGGTCGGGTTTCGATGGACATGGAGGCGTCCGTACCGACACCGTGGGCCCACACCCCGATATAAACCCCAGAGAATTGCTGTGCGTTCAGCTCGGTTCGCGCGTTTCACGCGACCGTCGGGCGACTCGGCGACGTTTAACGAACGGCTCTCGTGCTGCCAGACGTTTTATCGAGCCGTTCGAGGTCGTCTCGTCCATCTCTCGCGGTCGTCGCCCGCGTGGCGCCGTCCGGCTCCGTCGCCGGCGCCCGACGTCCCGTCGGGCGGAACGCAAAAGCGCCATTACGCCCGAACACGAAGGACGGACATGAAACGACGCGAAGCGCCGGGAACGGAGGAGGGCTGGTACGTCCTCCACGACCTGCGGCACGTCGACTGGGACGGCTGGCGCGAGGCGCCGGAGACGGTCCGCGAGCGGGCCGTCGAGGAGGGTGTCGACTACCTCCGACGCCACGAGGCCCTGGCGGACGCCGAGGAGGGCGCCTCGGCCGTCTTCTCGGTCGTCGGCCACGACGCCGACCTGCTGGTGTTGCACCTCCGGCCGACGTTGGAGCACCTCGATCGCGCACAGCGGCGCCTCGAGTCGACCGCCCTCGCGGCGTTCACCGAGCGCGCCGACTCGTACGTCTCCGTCACGGAGGTGTCGGGCTACATGCACGAGGACCTCACCGACGGCCTCGACGACGTCGACGACGAGGGCACCCGCAGCTACATGCGGCAGCGCATCTACCCGGAGATCCCCGACGCCGACCACGTCTGTTTCTACCCGATGGACAAGCGGCGCGGCCCCGAGGACAACTGGTACGACCTGCCGTTCGACGAGCGGGCGGAGTACATGTCCGCCCACGGCGAGGTCGGCCGCGAGTACGCCGGCCGCGTCACGCAGATCATCGCCGGTAGCGTCGGCCTCGACGACCACGAGTGGGGCGTGACGCTGTTCGCCGACGACCCGACCGACATCAAGGAGCTGCTGTACGAGATGCGGTTCGACCCCTCCTCCTCGCGGTTCGCGGAGTTCGGCGACTTCCACGTCGGCCGCCGGTTCCCGCCCGGCGACCTCGGGGCGATGCTGGCCGGCGAGGCGGTCCCGACCGACGAGCCGCTCGACGGAACGACGACCGACGGCACGACCGGAGCGGACGACGCGGATGACGGCGACGACGGCGGGTCGGGCGGCCGACCCTCGACGGAGTCGGCACACGAGCCGGTCGACGCCGGGACGTTCCTCGAGCGGGCCGACGCCCACGGCGCCGACCTCGACGTCGAGGCGGCCGGCCACGGCCTGCTGTTCGAGTCGGGGGCGCCCGCGGCGACCGTCGCCGAGGAGGTCGAGGGGCTGCGGGCGAACTTCGACCACTACGACACCCACGTCGGAACGGAGGTCCTCGAAAGCGAACGGACGGTCGTCGTCTCGCTGTGGGCCACCCGGCGGGCCGCCGACACCGCCTCGGGCTTCCTCGCGGACCTGCCGGGCGTCGACGGCGGCGTCGGGGCCGACCTCGAGGGCCACGGCGCCGACGACACCGACGACACGGACGACGGGGGGGACCCGGCGGAGCACGGCGCCGACGACGTGGGCGACGAGCCGCGGCGCGGGGAGCCGCCCCACGAGTCGGTCGAAGCCACCGAGTTCCAGCGGCTCGCCCACCGGTTCGGGGTCGATCCCGGCGACCACCCGGCGGCCGGTTACGCGCTGCTGTTCCGGTCGGAGACGGCCGCCGAGCACCTCGTCGAGGAGGTCGACGACCTCCGGGAGCGCTTCGAGAGCCACGAGGGCCACGTGCTGACGACGGTCCGGGCTGACTCGGGCGACACGGCGGTGGTCTCGCTGTGGGCCGACGAGTCGGCCGCCGACACCGGCTCGAGGTTCCTGACGGAGCTGTCGGGGGTCGGTGCCGGCGTCGGAGCCGCCTTCGAATCCGAGGGCGTCGGCGCCGACACGGAGCGGGACGACGACGACATCCGCGGCGAACTCGCCGACCTCGGGGTCTACGCCGGCCAGCCCCACGGTGAGGGCGTCTACGCGCTGGTGCTGTACTCCGAGGCGCCGGTCGAGGAGCTGCACGAGGAACTCGCCGGGCTCCGGGACAGCTTCGAGGGGTACGGGGGCCACGTCAAGTCGGCGGTGTACGACGACGAGGCCGGCGAGGGGCGGCCGGCCGTCGTCTCGATCTGGGAGACGCAGGACGCCGCCGACCGCGCCGCCGGGTTCCTCGCGGATCTCCCCGGCGTCGTCGGTCGGACCGACGAGGCCGAGGGCGACTTCGGGACGATGGGGATGTTCTACACCGTCAAGCCCGACTACCGGGGCGAGTTCGTCGACACCTTCGCCGAGGTCGGCGAGGTGCTGGGCGGGATGGACGGCCACCTCGACACCCGGCTGATGGTCAACCGCGAGGACGAAGACGACATGTTCATCGCCAGCCGCTGGCGGCAGCGGGAGGACGCGATGGCGTTCTTCCGCTCGGAGTCGTTCCGGGACACCGTCGAGTGGGGCCGGGAGGTGCTCGACGACCGCCCCCGGCACGTCTTCCTGGCCTGACTACCGTTCGGACGACGTCCGACGCGGCTCTTTTGCGACTACCTGTTACAGCGAGAGAGTCCCGGCGTCGACGGCGCTTGCGCCGTCTGCTCGTGGCGTCTTCGACGCCACGCTGTCGTCGGGCACTGCCCGACTACCTGAGGGATCTTCGATCCCTCTCTGTCGCCGGGCTTCGCCCGGCTGCCTGAGGGACGTGGTCCCTCTCCATTCACGCCGGGGAGGATATCATCGTTCGAGTACCGTCCCGCCAGCGTCGGGCGGTGCTCGACGACGCCCGACGCCGCCTTCCTCCCGACTACCGTTCGAGCACCGTCCCGCCGGCACCGACGACGATGTCGGTGCTGCCGCGCGCGACGGCGTTGAGCTTCCCACTGACGGGCGTCGTCATCTGGCTCCACTCGCCGCCGGACAGCTCGAAGATGGCCCCGTCGGAGCCGACCGCGTAGCCGTCGTCGCCGGCCGTCTCGATGGCGAAGAGGTCGGCTGCGCCGATGTTCGTCGGCGTCCATTGGCTGCCGTCGTAGTCGAACACGGAGCCGTTGCCGCCGGAGACGGCGACGTCGTTGACGGCGTCGCTGTCCAGCCCGTAGAACGTCACGTCGGCGTCATCGATGCCGATGGTGTCGTAGGTGACGCCGTCGTCGGTGGCGAACACCTCGTCGTTGGTGTCGATGGCGTGTCCGGAGCGATTGCTGTAGAAGTCGATGGCCTCCAGCCCGGCGCCGCTGCCGGGGGTCGCGTACTCCCAGGTGCCCTTCTCGCCGTTCTTGAAGCTGTAGTGGATCGCCCCGGAGTCGTCGGCGACGTAGACCTCCGCGCTGCCCGCGGAGCAGGTCACGGCCACGTCGTTGAAGTTCGAGGTGGAATCGTTCGGCGCCGACCGGTCGATGAGGTTGCCGGTCGTCACGTCGTACTCGCCGATGGCGCCGGAGGCGCCGACCACCCAGAGCCGCTTGCCGTCGTCGGTCGCGTCCGTGCCGTTGAGGTCGTTGCCGCCGCCGGTCGGGCCGCCCTGCAGGACCGTCTGCCAGCCGCCGTCGCGACGCTCGATCACCGTGCCACCGCCGCCGACCGCAAAGGCGTTCGTCGCGTAGGTGACGTCGTGTAGCGAGGTGTCGACCGGCGTCTCGGCCACCGTCCACTCACTCTCGGCGGCGACGCTCGTCGCCGGGACTACGGCCGTGGCCGCCGTCACACTCGCGAGCCTTAGCGTCGAACGTCGAGTTCTCCCCGATATCATGTGTCGCCGTATTTCCCCAGGGGCTATCAAACCCGGGATACGTTTGGATTAATTCACCCCGTTAGCGACCATTTAATTGGAACCTGTGTGGTTTCCCTCGGCAAAACCGACTGCTCGTGTTTTCTATCGGTACAGAAACGAAGTTCGATAGCCCCTCCGAACGGCCTCTCAGTAGAACGCGATGGGGGTGCCGGCGGCTTCCTCCGTCGAGACCTTCTCCTGGGCGTCCTGGAAGTCCTCGGCTCTGATCTCCGTCCGACCGTCGCGGATGGCGTACATCCCGGCCTCGGTGGCGAGACTCTCCAGTTCCGCGCCGGAGAACCCCTCG
>PXSC01000035.1 GCA_003023535.1 Halobacteriales archaeon QS_9_70_65
CCGTCCATGGGCCTCTCGCTGGAACACGACTGTCCCGCATGTGACGAACCGCGGGAGTTCTACCGGGCCGCCAGCACGGAGATGCACCTCGGCACGAAGGAGAAGTGGCACTGCCCGGAGTGCGACTACGGCTTCGTCGTCATCGACGATATCGACACCTCGGCGGCCTCCACGTAGGGCCGACGGCCGTCCCGGGCGCCGTCCCGCCGCTTCCGTCGTGCGGCTACTCCTCGTCGAGGGCCTGCCAGGACAGTTCGGGGTCCCGCGCGGCGGCCACCTGGTCGATGCGGCCGGCGGCGGCCCGCTCCGGTGCGGTCTCCAGCGTCTCCTCGTCGTCGCCGCGGACGGCGTTGAACGCCGCGGCGAGCTGGTCGAGACTGCGCTTGGTCTCGGCCTCGGTCGGCTCGGTCATCAGCGCCTCCTCGACGATCTCCGGCCACTTCGTCGTCGGCGGGTGGACGCCGTAGTCGAGCATTCGCTTCGCGGCGTCGGCGGCGTCCTGCTCGCCGGCGCTCGCGACGAACTCGTGGTGGAAGGGGCCGAACGGCACCTCGTACTCCAGCTGTTCGGCCAGGTAGTTGGCATTCAACACGGCCTTCGCGGAGGCGTCGGCCAGCCCCTCGTCGCCGAGGCGGGCGACGTAGGCGAACGTCTTCACCAGCACGAGCCAGTTGCCGGCGTAGCCGTGGAGTTTGCCGATGGAGTTGTCCGGGGTGTACCGCTCGTACGTTCCGTCGCTCCCCTCTCGCGGGCTCTGCCCGCTCGAGCGGTCCGTGTCGCCCCGCGACACGCGCCGGACGTGGGGGTCGGGGAGGAACTCCGCGAGTTCGGCGGTGACGCCGACCGGACCCGCACCGGGGCCGCCGCCGCCGTGTGGCGTCGCGAACGTCTTGTGGACGTTGTAGTGCATGATGTCGAACCCCATGTCGCCGGGACGGGCCCGCCCCAACAGGGCGTTGAGGTTCGCGCCGTCGTAGTACAGCAGGCCGCCGACGTCGTGGACCATCTCGGCGATCTCGACGATGTCCCGCTCGAACAGCCCCAGCGTGTTGGGGTTGGTGAGCATCAGCGCGGCGGTCTCCTCGGAAAGCGCCGCCGCCAGCGCCTCCAGGTCGACGCGGCCGTCCTCGCCGCCCGGCAGCGTCACCACGTCGTAGCCGGCCATCGCCGCCGACGCGAAGTTGGTCCCGTGGGCCGACTCGGGGACGATCACCTCGCTGCGGTCGTCGTCGTCGGCGCGGTGGTACTCGCGGGCGACGAGGATGCCCGTCAGCTCGCCGGCGGCGCCGGCCGGCGGCTGTAGCGTCACCGCGTCCATCCCGCCGATGCGCCCGAGGTAGTCCTGGAGTTCGTACTGCAGCCGGAGGGTCCCCTGGACGGTGTCGGCCGACCGGTCGGGGTGGACCAGCCCGTCGGGGTGGACGGCGACGTCCTCGGTGAACTTGGGGTTGTACTTCATCGTACACGACCCCAACGGGAACGGCCCGGAGTCGACCCCGTAGTTCATCTCCGACAGCCGGGTGTAGTGCCGCGCGAGCTCCGGCTCCGACAGCGACGGCAGCTCGAGCTCGTCACGGGTGAGCTCGTCGGGCAGCGGCGTCTCCACCTCGACGGCGTCGGTGTTCTTCTCCGACAGCAGCGGCTCGTACCGCTCGTCGTCGTCGGTCCAGCGCGCCTGGTCGTAGGCGAACGTCTCGGGGTCGGTGTCGTCGGTCATCGCGCAACCTCCCTGAGGGCGGCGACGAAGCCGTCGAGGGCGTCCTCGTTGGTCTCGGTCGTACAGAGCTGTATCTCGTGGTCGCCGACGACGTGGACGGCGTAGCCGGCGGCCTCGAGGTCGTCGGCGACGGCCGGCGCCGGCCGGTCGGTCCGGGCGACGAACTCCCGGAAGTGGTGGCGGTCGTGGACCGGCGCCCGGACGCCGTCGACGTCGTCGACGCGGGCGGCCAGCTCGCGGGCCCGCTCGACGCAGTCGCCGGCCAGTTCGATTAGCCCCTCCGGCCCGAGCCAGGCGGCGTGCATCGCCGTCCGCAGCGCCACCCACGCCTGGTTCGTGCAGATGTTCGAGGTGGCCCGCTCGCGGCGGATGTGCTGTTCGCGGGTCTGCAGCGTCAGGGTGTAGGCCCGGCGGCCGGTGTCGTCCTCGGCGGCGCCGACGAGCCGGCCGGGCACCTGTCGAAGGTACGCCTCTCGGCAGGCGAACAGCCCGATACCCATCCCGTAGGCGGTCGGGACCCCGAGGGTCGCCGCGTCGCCGACGACGACGTCGGCGCCCAGACTCGCCGGCTCCTCGAGCACCGATAGCGCCACCGGGTCCGACCCGAGGACGAACATCGCGTCGAAGTCGTCGGCCAGTGCGCCGATCTCGTCGCCCCGCTCCTCGATCGCACCGCGGACGGTCGGCGTCTCGGCGTACACCAGCACGGTCTCCTCGTCGGCCAGCGACGCCAGCGCCTCGACGTCGGCGGTGCCGTCGTCCATCGGGTACGTCTCGACGGCGAGGTCGTGGCCGCTCACGTAGTTGTCGAGCACGCGCCGGCGGCCCTCCTGGAGCCGCTCAGGGACGAGCACCCGGGAGCCGGACGTCGACCGCACCCGCGTCGCGAGCGTGGCCGCCTCCCCCAGCGCCGTCGCCGCGTCGTACATCGAGCAGTTGGCGACGCCGAGGCCGGTCAGCTCGACCAGCATCGACTGGTACTCGAACAGCGCCTGCAGGAAGCCCTGTGCCACCTCCGGCTGGTACTGCGTGTAGCTCGTGAGGAACTCCGAGCGGTCCGAGAGGTGGTCGACCATCGACGGGACGTAGTGGTCGTAGTGGCCCCGCCCGAGCAGCTCCACGAGGTCGTCGTTGGCCGACAGCGTCCGGTCGACCAGCGACCGGACCGCCCGCTCGCCGCGGGCCTCGATGCCGAACTCGCCGTCGAAGCGGACGTCGTCCGGGATGTCGAAGAGCGCCTCCTCGTCGTCGGCCCCGACGGCCGACAGCATTGCCTCCCTGTCGGCGTCGGTGTGCGGCGCGTAGGGGCTTCCGTTTGCTGTCATGGGAAACTGAGCGTACGACACCTTGCGGTGGACACCTAAAGAGCCCCCCGGTTCCGGCGCATCTGTCTGTACATCCCGGCGGCGAGACGGGCCGGTGTATGCACCGATGTGAGCCCCGTCAGATATTCCCGTCGTCGCCGTCGGGGTTCGAACGTGAGCGCCGACAAGCTCGAGGCCACACTCGACGCGCTGCGAACCGCCCGGGCGGCCGTCGACGACGAGGCCGCCGATCGCCTGGAGACGCCCGTCGACCGGGTCGAGACCGCCCTCGAGGCCGGCCGTACGCTCGACCACGGGGCGCTGGCCCGCATCACTCGTACCCTCGACGAACTCGCCGAGGACGCCGACGGCGAGGCCGCCGCGGCGCTGTCGGAGGCGAAGGCCGCCGTCTCCGCCTACCGCGAGGGCGTCCCGGGCGCTTAGTCGGTAAGCAGTTCGTCGGCCAGCGCCGGGACGAAGGTCCCGATGTCGGTGACCATCCCGGCGGCCTGGGCCGACCCGCGGTCGACCAGTTGCGTGACCGTCGCGGGGTCGATGTCGACGCAGACGACCCGGGTCGTCNNNTCTTGGGCCTCGACGGCGTCGGTGATGGTGTCCGGCAGCGGGCCGTCGTCCCGGATCGAGCCCGCGATGACGTACGGGACGTCGTTCGTCACGCACTGGTACATCACCCCCGACCCGACCATGCCGTCCGCGACGGCGGCCTCGATGCCGCCGGCTCGGATGATCTCGCTGATGGCGTAGATGTGGTGCTTGTGGCCGTGGCGGGCGTGGTCCAGCGTGTCGGTGTCGACGCCCAGCGACGTCCCGTAGAGGTCCCGCTCGACGTCGTGGACGGCGAAGCCGTTGCCGACCGAGAGGCCGTCGACGTAGCCGGCCTCGACGAGCCGGGCGAGGTCCTCGCGGGCGCCGGAGTGGATCACCGCCGGCCCGGCGACGACAAGTACGTCGCCGCCCTCGGCCCGCGTCTCCGCGATCGCGCCGGCGATCTCCGCGATGGTCGACTCGGAGGGCCGCTCGGCGGAGACGCCGCCTTGCATGAAGCCGAAGGCGTCGTCCCGGCCGCGGGGCCGCTCCGGCGGCTGGACGCGGATGCCGGTCCGGCCGGTCACCACCAGGTCGCCGGCCTCGACGGCGTTCAGCGTCTTGGTGTACGCCCGGACGTCGTCGCCGCCCGGCTCGACGACGACCGCACAGTCCATCTCGACGTTCTCGACGTCGACCCACGCGCCGTCGTTGCGGATCTGCGTCGGGTGGTTGGTCGTCGAGTAGAAGCCGTGCGGGACGACCCGATCGTCGGGCGCCGGCTCCAGGGTGGCGTCGTCGGGATCGGCGGGGTTGGCCCCCTGTTGGTGGAGGTCGTGGACGATGCGCTGGAGGTCGTCGTCCGTGTCGGCGGTGACGACCAGTCGGGCGTAGGACTCCTCGTCTTTCCGGCGGCCGATGTCGAACTCCTCGACGTCGAAGGAGCCGCCGTGGTCCATGACGATGCCGAAGACCGACTGCATCATCCCGGAATCGATGATGTGGCCCTCCAGCTCGACGACGCGCGAGACCGTCATACCGACGACGAGGGGGGCGGCCGACAAGTCGGTTGCGGGTGGCACCGGTCAGTCGGCGGCGTCGCCGCGTCTGTGGACCGACCACCCGCAGTCGGTCGCCTCCCGGAGCCGCTCGTAGAGCCGGCGCAGCCCCGGCGGCTCCGTCGCCGGCAGGACGTGGAACTCAACGCGGCCGTCCCGGACGGCGACCCGGAAGGTGTCGCCGGTGTCGTCGTCGTGGACGAGATACAGCGGCATCGGCAGATCGAACCAGTCGCCGTAGCGGTAGCCGTCGGCCGACAGCACCGACTCCAGCAGGTCGGCCAGCGCCGCGTCGTCGACGTCGGCCGCCGGGACGAGCCGGAAGACGGACTCGCCCTCGTATTCGACGCCGCCGCGGCGCGGGTAGCGGCGAGTCGGCCGCTGGCGGATGGCGAAGGTCGGCATCTCCTCGTCGGCCACACCGCCTGTACGGCCGCATACCGCTTAAATACCGGGGCGTCGGGGGTCGACCGGATGGCCGGCCACCCGGCTGCCTCGAGTCGGCCACCCGGTGGATCGACGGCGGCAGCGTCACCGGTGCCAGCAGGGCGAACTCCGGGCCGTCCGGTGGGAGGACCGACGGCGTCACCGAGACGCCGAGGGTGACGGCACGTCGACCGGTAGCGCCGACCCGCAGGCCGCACAGCCGGCCCCCGGCGCGCCCGGTACCGCCCCGATCCCGGCCGCCGTCGCCGTCCCGGTCAACAGCGACCACCGAGCCCGCGTCGTGTCGCCGGCCTCAGGCGGGGCGCGTATCGGTCCGTCGACCGTGCGCGGGCCGGCGACGCGACCGCCACGAGCGGTGGCGTTCGGACACGCACCGACCGACGAGCCAGTTTCTGCTGCCCGCCGACCGACTCCTGGCGGACTGAAAGGGCGAGAGCGCCGAGGGCTTTCCTTTGGTTCCTGTTCTCTCGATCCCCTATCCAACCACCCCCCGAGTCTGACGCACATTTATACGACCGCCCGGCCGAGAGACGACCATGACAACCTTCGAGCGCCCCGCGCCGGACCTGGGGACGGAGGACGACGTCGTCGGAAAGCGCGCGCTCGCCTTCGTCGTCGACGTCGTCGGCGTCGGTGCCCTCGCGAGCGTCGTGACGAACTTCGCGTTTCTGGTCTCGGTGCCGCTGGGCGTCCTCGCCAGCGGTCTCTCGACGGTCGCCTTCTTCGCCTACCTCATCTACTTCGAGGCCGAGTACGGTCAGACGGTCGGGAAGATGCTCGCCGACGTCGTCGTCGTCACCGAGGACGGCGACGCCATCGGCTACCGCGAGTCGGCGGTTCGGACCCTTCTCCGGCTCGTCGACGTTCTTCCGTTCCTCTATCTCGTCGGGATCGTCGCCATCTACCTCACCGGCCGCCGACAGCGGGTCGGCGACCTGGTGGCCGACACCGTCGTCGTGCGAGTCAAGGACAAGCCCGACCCGCTGTGAGCCGGCGCCGGCCGTGTCGCGCGGGGCCGCGGCATCGACGCCGACGTCGAGGTCGTCACCTATAACGAGCCGGGGAGCCTACCGGCGTGCATGTGCGGCCGATACAGCCTCTTCGCCACCCCGGAGGCCCTCGAAACGCGGTTCGACGCCGAGTTCGCCGCCGAGTTCCGGCCCCGGTACAACGCGGCCCCGGGCCAGGAACTGCCCGTCATCACCGGCGCGGAGCCGGACGCCGTCCAGCGGCTGAAGTGGGGGCTGGTCCCCCGGTGGGCCGACGCCGACGCCGACGGCCACATCAACGCCCGCGCGGAGACGGTCGACGAGAAGCCGGCCTTCCGGCGAGCCTACGCGGGCGACGGCGACCCGACGGCCTGCGGGCGGTGTCTCGTGCTCGCCGACGGCTTCTACGAGTGGACCGAGACCGCCGACGGCAAGCGGCCCTACCGGGTCGCCCTGGAGGACGACCGGCCGTTCGCGATGGCCGGGCTGTGGGAGCGGTGGACGCCCGACACCGTTCAGGCCGGCCTCGGCGCCTTCGGGGACGGCGACGGCGGCGGCGACCCCGACCCCGTCGACACGTTCGCGATACTGACGACGGAGCCGAACGAGGTGGTCGAGCCGCTGCACCACCGAATGGCGGTGGTCCTGGAGCCGGGCGAGGAGGCCGCCTGGCTCGACGGCGGGTCGGTGCCGTTCGAGCCGGCGCCGGCCGAGGAGTTCCGCGCCTATCCGGTGTCGACGGCGGTCAACGACCCCGCGAACGACCGGCCGGAGCTCGTCCACGAGGTCGAGGCGAGTAATGTTCGATAAGAGACGTGGAGTTGGAGTGACGGCAGCGAAGATTTCGAAAGCCCCCGGGCGCTCAGCCGCCGCGCCTCGCTGTCGTCCGACAATCGAAGAGGTTCGTGATCACGGACGACCGCCGGTCGTCCGAACGACGCTTCGCGGCTCCCTGCAGTCACCGGCAGCGCGACGCTCTGCCGAGCCCTCGCTCGGTTCACTCGCGAGGACGCCGCTCCGCCTCGAGGCCGCTCTCGCTGCGCTCGCTCGGCCTCGCTATCTCCGAAAATCGGCGATTTCCGGGAGTGAGCGGATCGGAGATCCGCGATCTACGGAAGAACTTCGCTCCTCCGGGATGACGAACGACGGCTCCGTGAGCCGTCGTTCGAACCACGTCCTCGGACTTCGTCCTGCGGTCTCCTCGCGCGGCGCCGCCGCGCGAGCGGCCCGAGGGAGCCTGCGGCTCCCTCGCTGCTTGCGTCACCGGGAGAGCGTCGCGCTCCCGAGCTCGCGGCGCATAACGCCGCGAACGTCCGGGGCTGGCTGAGCGCCCGGCCCCTTTCAGTCCCACCCGGTGAGGTGTGTGCAGCTGGCCGTCACTTATCTGAACACTACCTTGAGGCCCGACCGAACACCTAAGCCGCCGGCCGCCGACGGACGACCGATGCGTCTCACCGACCGGTTGCCGTGGGGCGACGACCCCGACCTGGCGCCGTTTCTCGACCGGGCGGCCGCCTGGGCGGCCGACCTGCGCTACCACGACCTGCCGGCGTCGGTCCGCCGGGCGGCCGTCGCACAGCTGACCAGCACCGTCGGCGCCGCCGTCTGGAGCCTCTCGCACCCGCTGGGGTCGGGGATCGTGGCGGCGCTCGACGACGACGGGGAGAAGGCGACGCTCGTCGGCGGCGAGCGACTGTCGCCGGCGGCGGCGGCCCGTGGCAACGCGGCGCTGTCGATGGCGCTGGACTTCGACGACACGGTGCTCGGCGGCCACACCGGCCACAGCAGCGTCTTCGTGCCGCTGGCGTACGCCGAGGCGACCGGCGCCGGCGGCCGGCGCGTCCTCGTCGCCCAGGTCGCCGCCAACGAGGTGGCCGCGCGGCTGGCCTCGGCGGCCGCGGTCGGCCCGTTCCGGGGCCAGCAGACCGCCTACGTCCACGCCGTCGGCGCCGCCGTCGCTCGCGCGGTCGTCGAGGGCGACGACGCCGGCACGCTCGCCCACGCCCTGGGAGCGGCGCTGCTGCAGCCGCCGTGGCCGCTGGAACCGCCGTTTCTCGGCAGCGACGCGAAGGTCCACAGCGCCGCCGACGCCGTCGGGACCGGCCTGTCGGCCGTCGACGCCGCCCGCGCCGGCCTCACCGGCGCGCCGCGGGTCGCCGAGGCCGACGGCGGCTTCCTGGCGGCGTTCGCCGACCGCCCCCTGCCGGAGTTCCTCGGCGGCCTCGGCGAGCGGTGGCACACCCGCGCGCTGACTGTCAAGCCGGTGCCCGGCTGCGCCTACGTGACGGCGCCGGTGGAGGCGGCCCTGGCGGCCCGCGGCCGGCTCGACCGCGGCCGGACGGCCGTCGAGCGCGTCGACGTCCACGGCTCGCTGTTCATGACCGAGGTCGACGACCGGGCGGCGCCGTACCTCGACGGCCCGTCGAGCCCCGTCGCGGCGCTGTCGTTCACCGTCCCGTACAACGTGGCCGTCGCGCTGGCCGACGGCGAGCACACGCCGCGACAGGTGGGCGAGCGGACCGACGACCCAGCCGTCTGGGAGCTGGCCGATCGGGTCGTCGTCCACCACGATCCCGTCTTCACCGTGGCGGCGCTAGAGTCGACGGTCCCGGTCGGAGCGATGCTGCGGCGGCTCGGTCCGGCGGTGCTCGCCTACGCCGCGAAGACGGTCGGCCCGCTGGCGACGCTGCGGCACCTGCCGACGCTGGCGCGGTTCCTCCGACGGCGACCGCTGCCGGCGGACCTCGGGGCGGCCGACAAGCGGATGGGCGCCCGCGTCGCGGTGACGACGACCGACGGCCGGACCGTCTCGGCGACGGTCGATCACCCCTCGGGGTTCGCCGGGAAGCCGCCCGAGGAGATCCGGGCGGTCGCCCGCGAGAAGTGCCGAACCGGGCTGGCGGCGGCCGGTCTCGGCGACGCGCGGGCCCGCCGCCGGACGGACGACCTGCTGTCGCTTCCGGACGCCGGGACCGTCTCCGTGGCCGGGCTGACCGGGCTGGAGGCGGCCGGATGAGGCCGGAGCGGGTCGGCGCCGTCGTCAACCCGCGGGCCGGCGGCGGCGACGCCGCGGCGATGGTCGCGGCGCTCGCCGACCGGTTTCCGGACGCCGAGGTCGACGCCCGAGTCACGACCGGCCCGGACGACGTCCCGGCCGTCGCCGTCGAACGGGCCGCCGCGAGCGACCTCCTGGTCGTCGTCGGCGGCGACGGAACGCTCCGGGAAGTCGTCGCGGCGCTGGTCGACGCCGACGAGGGGGCACCGCTGTTCGTCGTCCCCGCGGGTCGGGGCAACTCCACGTACCGGCACCTCTACGGCGACGACGACTGGCGGGCGGTCGCCGCGGGGCTGGCCGACGACATCGATCCCCGGCCGCTGGAGGTCGGCCGCATCGAGGCGACGCCGGCCGTCGAGCCGACGTACTTCGTTTTGGGGTTCACGGCGGGACTGTTCCGGGCGGCCCTCGACGGCGCCGAGCGGCTCCGGCGGCTTCCCGGTCCGGTCGCGTACCTGCTGGCGACGGTCGGCGCCGCGGTCGGTGCCGACCCGGTGGAAGCCTCGGTGTCGGTTGACGGCGAGGCGCTGTTCGACGGCGCGGCGCGGCTGGTGGCCGTCGGCGGCGGCCGCTACCGCGGCGGCGCGTTCGCGCTGCTGCCGTCGTCCCGCCGCGGCGACGGGCGGCTCCACGCCCTGACCGTCGAGCCGGCCGGCCTCGGCGGGTCGGCGGCGCTCCTCCGGGCGGCCCGGGCGGGGCGGCTTCCCGATCACCCCGCGGTCGGCTACCGGGTCGGCGAGACGGTAACCGTCGAGTCCGACGGCGGGCTGCCGGTCGAGGTCGACGGAACGCGGGTCCGGACGGCGCCGACGACCGCCCGGCTGTCGGTCGTCCCCGCGGCGGTCCGGGCGGCGTACCCGCGGGAGTAGCCGCCAGCCGGTCGCCGGGGCTGCGAGGACGGAAAAGAAATTTAACGTTTAGCATGTTAATAACAATCATAATGTCGCTTGAGCCGGGGTTGCCGACCGTCGACGGGACGACGTCGGAGATATCGGTCGTCTACGTCGACGACTACCGGGAGCTGTGCGAGCTGACGGCCGAGGGACTAGAACAGGCCAACAGCCGGCTGACCGTCGAGACGACGACGGAGCCGTCGATCGTCGCCGACCGGCTGGAGGAGTTCGATTGCATCGTCGCCGACTACGACATGCCGGAGACGGACGGAATCGAGTTGCTCCGGCGCGTCAGAACGGTCTCCGAGGAGATACCGTTCATCCTCTACACG
>PXSC01000036.1 GCA_003023535.1 Halobacteriales archaeon QS_9_70_65
GTCGATCGCCGAGTACCCACCACGCGAAAACCGGGGCGAGAACGGGGCTCAGTCCGTACATGATGGACGCCATCGCTGGCGTCGTCGTCCCCTGGCCCGTGAACAGCAGGGCGTTGTTCAGCGCGATGAGGAACACTCCCGCGATTCCGATACCGAGGAGGTCACCTCGTGTCCGGGGCACCCACTTCGACCGGGACCGGGTCGCGACGACGTAGCCGGCCAACACCGCGGCACCGATGTCGAATCGGAGCCCAGCGAACAGGAGCGGCGGCAGTTCTCGCAACCCCGTCTTGATCGCGACGAACGAACTACCGAACAAGGTAGCTAACAGCACGAACAATCCAGCGTTACGGTAGCGGGTGGGCAGGGACGGTCGCGTCGCTCGTATCATAATTCGTTCACTTCTCGTCGGCAGCACCAGTCTCTTACGGGCGTTCTTCGCATGCTGTATTATAACGGCCAGAAACGCAAGAGGGCTTCGCGAGAAGCCGTCTCACGCATCGGTGTACCACGACCCACGATCGTACTCTCTTACGAACATCATACTGGATTATGTCATAAATAGTATACTCACCGAATTCGGGAGTGCTCCGATGAGAACTGGTCCATCGGTCCGTTGATCGGACGTGGAAACTCCTACCAATTCTAATAGACGTTCCGAACAGTGTGAAGGATACGGGCAGCGGTCCAGAAAGCGATTAGCCCGGTCGAGAGTGCATCAGACAGTCGGTACGAGAAGACTGACCACGCTGTGGTAGCGCGTTCTGGGTCCGATGGTAGCCGACCACGACCAGTAGTTCGTTAATGACCACATTCGCGGCTGGAGACGATGCAACCGAGCGCGACGACCCTCAGACTGTCCATGACGGACCACGGACAGTCCACGAGGGCTGGCGTGCCAGCGAGGCCACGGTGCGTTTCTCGGCACGGACAGGTCGCCGTCAGCCGACCCCGAAGTCGGGTCCGTCGAAGCGAGCGTGACGCCACGTGCCTCTCCGTCGCCCGTGTCCTGTGCGGGGTAGAGTGGCAAACACCGACAATTGAACTGTCACTGGCGTCTGGCCCTGCGCCACGAGCCGACTCCGAGCGGGTGAGTCCCACCCGACGAGCCGGCGTGCAAGCCCCGTCCTCAGCGAGCGCGTCAGCGCGGGCAGGGCGGGGTAGTCGACTCGCGTCGATCCCATCGTCGTGGACTAGTCGTCGAAAGACGCCCGGCCGGCGGCCCGTGCTTGGCTCGCCACCGGCTCGACCCCCGCTCGCCGGCCGGCAGGGTGCGGGCCGCCGCCCCGGCGTCGGTGGTGATGCAACTCGGTGTCGGTCGGTGCCAGTTCCCGTCGTGGAGAGCAGTGCCTCCGGTCGTCGGCCGACCCCTGCGCGGCGGTCCGTCGGGTGACCCCTCTCGGGGCCAGCAAAAAACATATCTCCGGGCGGACCGGATCTCTTATATCGCGATGAACGAGGTTCAACTGGAGGTCGCCAAGGCGTACCCCAACGACTCCGGCCGGGGGATCGCCCGACTCGACCCGGACACGCTGCTGCACCTGAAGCTGTCGCCCGGCGACATCATCGAGATCGAGGGCGCCGACACGACCGCGGCGAAGGTCTGGCGGGCCGACCGACAGGACTGGAACACCGACACGGTCCGCATCGACGGGTTCACCCGCCAGAACGCCGACGTCGGCATCGGCGAGCGCGTCACCATCCAGAAGGCCGAGGCGACGAAAGCCGACAAGCTCGTGTTGGCGCCGCCGGAGGAGGCGTCGGTGCAGTTCGGCTCCGACGCCGCCGGCATGGTCAAGCGGCAGATCCTCAAGCGGCCGGTCGTCGAGCGCGACATCGTCCCCGTAATGTCCTCGACCAACCACCCGTTCATGCGGTCGCCCGGCCAGGCCATCCCGCTGATCGCCATCGAGACCGAACCGGAGGGCGTCTGTCTCATCACCGAGGACACCGAGGTCGAACTCCGCGAGGAGCCCATCTCGGGCTTCGAGAAAACCGGCGGCGGCATCACCTACGAGGACATCGGCGGCCTCGAAAACGAGATCCAGCGCGTCCGAGAGATGGTCGAGCTGCCGATGAAGCACCCCCAGATCTTCAAGAAACTCGGCATCGAGCCGCCCCAGGGGGTACTGTTGCACGGCCCGCCCGGCACCGGCAAGACGCTGCTCGCGAAGGCCGTCGCCAACGAGACCTCCGCTTCCTTTTTCTCCATCGCGGGCCCGGAGATCATCTCGAAGTACTACGGCGAGTCCGAACAGCAGCTCCGAGAGATCTTCGAGGACGCCACCGAGGAGTCCCCGGCCATCATCTTCATCGACGAGCTGGACTCCATCGCGCCCAAGCGCGAGGACGTCACCGGCGAGGTCGAGCGCCGGGTCGTCGCCAGATCGAAATCGGCGTCCCCGACGAGACCGGCCGCAAGGAGATCCTCCAGATCCACACCCGCGGGATGCCGCTGTCGGACGACGTCACCCTCGACCGGATGGCCGACGAGACCCACGGCTTCGTCGGCGCCGACATCGAGTCGCTGACGAAGGAAGCCGCGATGAAAGCCCTGCGGCGGTACCTCCCGGAGATCGACCTCGACGAGGAGGACATCCCGCCGAGTCTCATCGACCGGATGATCATCAAGCGCAGCGACTTCCGCGGCGCGCTCAACGAGGTGTCGCCGTCGGCGATGCGGGAGGTGCTCGTCGAGCTGCCGAAGGTCTCCTGGGACGACGTCGGCGGCCTCAACGAGCCAAAAAACCAGGTCCAGGAGTCCGTCGAGTGGCCGATGAACAGCCCGGAGAAGTTCGCCCGGATGGGAATCGAACCGCCGGCGGGCGTCCTACTGTACGGGCCGCCGGGCACCGGCAAGACCCTGATGGCCAAGGCCGTCGCCAACGAGACCAACGCCAACTTCATCTCGGTGCGCGGCCCGCAGCTGCTGTCGAAGTGGGTCGGCGAGTCCGAGAAGGCGATCCGGCAGACCTTCCGGAAGGCCCGGCAGGTGGCGCCGACGGTCATCTTCTTCGACGAGCTGGACTCGCTGGCGCCCGGTCGGGGCGGCCAGACCGGCTCCAACGTCTCCGAGCGGGTCGTCAACCAGCTGCTGACCGAGCTGGACGGCCTCGAGGAGATGGACGAGGTGATGGTCATCGGCGCGACCAACCGCCCCGACATCGTCGACCCGGCGCTCATCCGCTCGGGCCGATTCGACCGGCTCGTCATGATCGGCGAACCCGACGTCGGGGGCCGCGAGCGCATTCTCGAGATCCACACCGAGGACACGCCGCTGTCGCCGGACGTCAGCCTGCGCGAGCTGGCCGAAATCACCGACGGCTACGTCGGCTCCGACCTGGAGTCCATCGCCCGCGAGGCCGCCATCGAGGCGCTGCGGGAGGACGACGACGCCGAGGCCGTCGAGATGCGGCACTTCCGGCAGGCCCTGGAGTCGGTCCGACCGACCATCACCGACGACATCCGCGACTACTACGAGCGGGTCGAAGACGAGTTCCGCGGCGGCGGCGCCAACACCAACCGCCGGCAGAGCGGCCGCATCGGCTTCCAATAGAACCTTTTTGCACGGCGCGCTTCGCGCGCCGGCAAAAACGTTCATGAAAAAGACACGGCGGGCCTCCCGATGGTCGGCCCTTGGTCCCGCGCTCGGCCGTGTCGGCCTCGCGCGGTGAACCGCTTCGGGGGCGACCTGACGGACGCCCCCTCGCGGATGCTAGCTGATTTATTGGATTGTTAGCGTTGAGTGTGCGTATTTATCGCTCAAAATCTCACCAGTTCCAGCAGAGGTTCTAAATGGTGTGCAAGATGGAGGGCGATGCTCCATAACGGTGGCAGAAGAGGTGGACGTGTGGGCACAAACGGTGTCGTTTCACGACTCGGCAAGTCCCTCGAGCAAGGATTTAACGGCTTCTTGATCCGTTTCCCAATCATCTTTGGACCGGATAACATACTTCTGTTGGCGTTTCCAACTGTCTCCAGTCTGTTTCCAGAGATAAATGCCGATCTCGCGTCCACTGAATCCTTTATACAGTACCACGGCTTTCAACCAATCGCTCGACTTAAAGATAATTTTACCATCAAGAACTTCTAACTCCTCGTGAACCGGAAATTCGCCAATCATTAGTTTCTAGTCTCCAGTTTCTCGACGACACGGTCGGCGATTAACTCCGCAGTTAGGACTGCGGTTGTGTCAGGGGTATCGTCCGATTCCTGTAATAACTTTTTAAAGTCAACTTGATCCCGGATTTCTCGGGCCTGTGCCGCGAGTTCCTCCTGTTCTTCATGGCTCACTGATGCCAACTCTTCAATGGTTGAGCCCCAGCTCGGAATTCGGGGCCGAGGGTCGTGATAGGCGTCCAGAAGATGGTGAAGATAGCCATTCCACGTGGAGTTATCAGGCTTTGAGCTGACCAGCCGTTCGTGTGTGTCCGGACTGACTTTGATGTTTTTTCGGTCCGCCATTGTATCCCATATGTATCCCGGTGGGCAGATTACAAAAAGTTTGGGGTAAGGTTGTATCCTAAGACTGGCTGGAAAACTATAGAATCGGTACTTCAATAGCACCTCCCGAGTAGATCGCGGCCTTCGCTCAATGCACCCTCTATATCTTACATGCTTCTGACAAGAGTCAGGTATGTTCCGATTTCGTTTTCCAAGTTACTCGTATATACTAACTGATATATCGATCTGGAGTTAGCATTCGCTGAGTGGGGCGTTCGGAAAATACCCCGAGGTGGTTCTCGGCGACAAGGCCGAAGACTGAGTCGCCGTAGCGCGCGCCGACTGGAGCGAGCGGAAGGAGTACGCGCTATTTTTCCAAGTTTTTGCCGCGGAGGCGTGTTCGGCGCGTCCGCGCCGAACCGCCGGAATGTGTAAAAAGTGGGCTCTAGTGAACGAGTTCGCAGCTGTTCTCGGCCATGTATAGCGGGCGGGCGGCGATGTTGACGGCGTGGTCGCCGATGCGCTTGAGGTCGCAGATCGTCAGGAGAAGCCGGGAGACCTCGTTCACCAAGTCTTCAATCCCCCCGCCAGAGGCGCCGGTCTCGATGAGGTCCCGGACGATGGCGCCGGAGGCGCCCTTGCAGAACCGATCGACCTCGTCGTCGCGCTCGTCGATGGCGAAGCAGGCCTCAAGTCCTCGTCGGCGTAGGCCGCCATCGCGTCGTCACCATCTTAACGACGGCGGCGCCGAGGGCGGCCGCCGGCAGAGCAGCCGTATAGGCTTCCAGCAGCTCCTTTAGCTCTCCTCGCCGTGTTCGACCGCCCCGAACAGCGTCTCGACGCGCGGTCGCTCCTCGTCGGCGAGTTCCGCCGGGTACGCTGCCCCCAGCACGACGTAATCTTGGTCGTCCGCGACGCGGGTGACGAGCAGCCGCAGCTGTCGCTCGCCGGCCTCGAGGACGATCGTCCCCTCGAAGACGCCGACGGTCGTCGACGTTCCCAGGACCGTCGTCTCCCGCTCGGTCACCGCGGCGAGGTCGTCGGGGCCCTCGCCGTCGAGTCGCTCGGCGATCCGGTCCCGCATCCGGCCGGCCAACTCCCGGCGGCTCTCGTCGGCGATGGGGTTGAACTCCTGGCCGACGATGGCCATCGAGGGGGAACTGAACGCCACCGCCACGACGAGCGACCGCGGCGTCCCGGCGAGTGTTACCTCGCGGGTGTACTCCGTCGAGTGGTTGATGACGGTCACGTCCCGCTCGCTGCCGCCGGCGGTCACCGTCCGCTCGACGACGACCTCCTCGGTACCCTCCGACTCGTAGTCGGCCTCGGCGACCGCCTCGTCCGCGAACGTCGCCGGTGTCGACTCGAACTCGAACTCCTCTCGGGTGGCGGCGCAGCCGGCCAGCCCGGCCACGAGCCCGGCGGCGCCGGCGCACAGCTCTCGCCGTCTCATCGATTTACACAGTCGCGGGACGGAAGTATATGCGCTGTGGCGCGTTCGAGTCCCGATACCGCGGTCGCCGGCACCCCGGACCCCGCCGACCGTCGTCGTCGGGCCCTGCAGAGACCTAATTATCGTGGTCGCACAGGGAGTCGTATGCAGGCCGCGCTGCTCACCGTCGGAGACGAACTCCTCGACGGCGACACCGAGAACGCGAACGCGACCTGGCTGTCGCGGCGGCTCACCGAGCGGGGGGTGATACTGCCGGCCGTAATTCTTTCACGGCTCCTCAGCGATGTCCGACTAGATGCCGTACGCGACCCTGTTTTCTGAGCAGGACTGCTTCACGCGGTTACAGCCGGCAGTATGGCGTCGAGCGGGTGCCGAGGGTGCCGGACGACCGCGAGGCGGTCGCGGCGACGATCCGGCGGTACAGCGACGCCTTCGACGTCGTCGTCACCGGCGGGCTCGGCGGAACGCCGGACGACGTGACCGCCGAGGCCGTCGCCGCGACTTTCGACCGCCGGACGATCGAAAACGAGGTCGCGCGGGCGGACCTCGAGCGGACCCTCGAGGCGCTCGCCGGCGACTCCCCTTCTTCCGATCTCGACGTGGACGTCGCGGCGCAGGCGCGGCTGCCGGCCGGCTCGCAGCCGCTGGTCGACCACGCCGGGCCGTGTCGTCGAGAACGCCCACGTCCTGCCCGGCATCCCCGCCGAGATGCGGCGGATGTTCGAGGAGGTGGCCCCGGAGTTCGACGGCGACCGCCGGTCCCGGACCGTCCACACGGTGGAGCCGGAGGCCAACCTCGTCGAGCGGCTCGACGAAATCCGGCGGCGCTTCGACGTGCCGGTGGGCTGCTACCCCGACCGGGAGGCCGGCCACAGTCGGCTCAAGTCGACCGCCGACGACGAGGCGGCGCTCGCGGACGCGGCGGCGTGGCTGGCCGACAATGTCGCACTCGTCGACCCGTAACCGGCCGACGAGTCGCGCCGCCGACGGTGTGTCGGGGTCTCTCCGTTCGCGTGTCTGCTTGAACCACCAGTTCGGCCCGGCGATTCCGCCACTTTGCATCCGCGAGGCGCGAAGCGCCGAGCGGTTCTCGCTGACGAGGCCGAAGGCCGAGTCAGCGTAGCGCGCGACGACTAACACCGAGCGAAGCGAGGCGGCTGGAGGAGCGTGCGCATATTTTCCCCCAAGTTTTTGCCGGGGGTCGCCCCCGGCGACCCCCGTGTAAAAAGTGGGTGCTAGTAGATGAGTTCGTCGTCGTTCTCGACCATGTACACCGTCCGGGCGGCGACGTTGACGGCGTGGTCGCCGATGCGTTCGAGGTCCCGGATCGTCAACAGCAGTCGGGAGACCTCATTCATGAGCGCCTCGATCTCCTCGCCGGCGCCGGTTTCGATCTCCGTTTCGATGAGATCCCGGACGACGGCTTCGGAGGCCGCCTCGCAGCGGGCGTCGACCTCGTCGTCTCGCTCGTCGATGGCGAAACAGGCTTCGACGTCCTCGTCGGCGTAGGCGGTCATCGCGTCGTCGACCATCTCGAGGACGGCGTCGCCGACCCCCTGGACGTCGACGTCGGGGTAGCGGTCCCGTTCGGCGGCCAGGGTGTAGTCGCCGAGGTTGGTGGCGAGATCCGCCACCCGCTCGAGGTCGGTGATGATCTTGAACGAGGCGGCGATGAACCGCAGGTCGCCGGCGACCGGCTGCTGAAGCGCAAAGAGATCGATACAGTCCTGCTCCAGGTCGAGGTACAGCTCGTTGATCTCGTGGTCGCCCTCGATCACCTTCCGTGCCAGCGCCTTGTCCTTCGATTCGAGCGCCCGCAGCCCCATCCGGACCCGGTCGATGACGACCTCGCTCATGTAGAGGACGTTCTCCCGGAGCCCCTGGAGCTGCTCCTGGAATTCCTTCCGTGCCATGTCTCCGAGTCCGACGGTCGGCCGTATGTACTTTCGGGCACGCTTCACGCGGCCGCCGGCAGCCCGGAGAGGATCGGCCTCCGAGCCCCGAACGCGAGAGCCGAGGGTGACGACGGACTCGGCGAGTGTCGACTCCCGTCGGGAGCCGTCCATCAGTGTTGCCGGCATGGGTCTTCGAAGCAGCGATTCACCGCTCGTTCGTCCGAGGCTACGCGGAATCCCCCCGTACGACCGTCGATTCGCGTATCTACGGCCGACGATACGGGAACGTCGGCGAAAGGCGTAAGTGTCATGTCGGATAAACAACCGGTCGGTATGGCGCTGACCGAGATCGACCACGTGGCCGCCGACGGCCAGATGGCGGAGTGTATCGACGATTGCTTCGAGGCCGCACAGGCCTGCGAGTGGTGCGCCGACGAGTGTGCGGACCTGGGCGAGGACATGGCCCGGTGCATCCGGCTGTGCCGTGACGTCGCCGACGTGGCGACGCTGCACGCCAGACTGATGGCGCGGAACTCGGCGGTCGAGTCGGACCTCGCCCGGACCTGCGCGGAGCTCTGCGAGGAGTGTGCCGACGAGTGCGCAGGGCACGACCACGACCACTGCCGGACGTGCGCCGACGTGCTCCGGGAGTGCGCCGAGAGCTGTCGGACGATGGCGAGCTGAGACTGCCGGCCGTAACTACCCGTATCGATCCCATGGGAAGACGGATTTCTGGACGACGTCTCGCCGGACGTCGCAGGAGAGTCTCGAAGGAGCTACCCCAGGCGGTACGGACGGCTCGACGACACGCTCCGTGGTCCCACGTACCGTTCCGTCGCGATTGCGTGCGTCTATATATTTTACGCGGCCTGACTTGCGGCTCCGCTTTCACTACGCTCGGATCGAATAGCCGATCCGAACCGCACCGGATTTCGGACGCTTCGTCGTTCTGTTGAACCTATATATTTCACCAGAGATTTATACTATCGGTGGGTACGGGCCGCATGGAGACCCGAAAGGTCCAGGTGACCGGCGGCTCGACGTACACGGTTTCGCTGCCGAAGGACTGGGCGACGCGAAACGACGTCAGCGGCGGCAGCGTCGTCGAGTTCTACCCCGAGGAGGACTCGTTGCTGTTGACGCCACAGCAGGACGAGCGGAAGGTCGAGGGGACCCTCGACATCGCCGGGCTGGAAAGCGACGAGCTGACGCGGGCGGTCGTGACGATGTACGTCAGCGGCTTCGACGTCATCACCCTCGAGACCTCGCGGGTCAGCGCCGCCCAGCGGCGGACCATCCGGAAGACGACCCAGGGGCTGGTCGGACTGGAGGTCATCGGCGAGACCTCCGAGCACGTCCGGCTGCAGGACCTGCTGGACTCCTCGGAGCTGTCGATGCACGACGCCATCACGCGGATGCGGCTGGTTGCGACGACGATGCTGTCGGACGCCGTCACGGCGCTGCTGGAAAACGACGGCGACCTCGCGGCCGACGTCGCCCAGCGCGACGACGACGTCGACCGGCTGTGGTCGATGGTCTCGCGGGTGTTCCGGTCGGTGCTGCGGGACCCCTCGACGGCGGCCACCATCGGCCTGGACCGGGAGACCTGTTTCGACTACCACTCCAGCGCCCGCCAGCTGGAGCGGGTCGGCGACCATGCAACGAAGATCGCGACCCACGCCGAGACGCTGTCGGCGCCGCCGACCGACGCCGCCGACGCCATCGCCGAGCTCCAGGAGGAGGCCGCCGAGATAATCGAGATGGCCATGGACGCGCTGCTGGAGGACGATCCCGACCACGCGACCGACCTGGCCAACGACGCCCGCGAGCGCGTCACCGGCATCGACGAACTCGCCCGGTCGGTCGACGAGGAGATCCGGGAGCTGGAGCCGCAGGAGGCCCAGCTGCTCGGACTGGTCGTCGACTCGCTGTCCAGAAGCGCCGACTACGGCGGTAACGTCGCCGAGACGGCGCTGCAGAAGGCCGCCCCACGGCCCTGAGAACTTCGGCCGGCTTTTGTACGAGCCCGTCGTGTCACCGGTATGCTGACCGAGCTCCGCGAGGGGGTGTGGTGGTACGAGTGTACCGGCGTCAACGCGTACCTCGTCGCCGACGGCGACGGCGTCACCGTCGTCGACACCGGGACGCCGTTCGACGCCGCGACCGTCGAAGAGGCCGTCGAGGCGGCGGGCTTCGGCCTCGGGGCCGTCGACCGGGTGCTGCTGACGCACTACGATCTCGACCACGTCGGCGCGGCCGCGAAGCTGGCCGTCGACGCGCCGGTGTACGCCGGCCGCGACGACGCCCCCTTCGTCGCCGGCGAGCGCCGTCCCCGCCTCGCCGGCGGGAAGTCGCTGCTCCAGTTGGCGGTCGGGCCGCTCGTACCGGACGTGCCGGACGACCGCGTCCACCCGGTCGCCGACGGCGACGAGATCGGCGGCTTCACCGCCTACCACACGCCCGGCCACACCCCCGGTCACGTCGCCTTCGTCCACGAGGACCGCAGCGTCGCCCTCGTCGGCGATCTCGTCGTCGAGCGGGGCGGGGAGCTGCGGCCCTCGCCGTGGTTCATCTCCTACGACGCCGGCCGCGTCGCCGACAGTATCGACCGGTTCGCGACCGACGCCCCCGGCTTCGAGGCCATCGGGATGGGCCACGGCACGCCGTTCGAGACCGGCGGCAGCGACCGGCTGGCAGCGCTTGCCGACCGGTGAGTTAGAGTATCTCCTCGGCGACGGCCGCCGGCCCCAGCAGTTCGGGGTCGACGATGTGGCCGGCCTGGCCCTTGACGAACTCCGGGACGGACTCGCGGGCGTAGACGACCACCCGCAGGTCGGGGTTGAGGTCGACGGCGATGGGGACGCTCGTCGCGAGGTCGGCGTCGGTCACCACGAGGACGTCCGCCTCGACGATGCCCGCCTCTTCGAGGGCCGGCCGGTCGGCGGTGCCGGCGGCGTGGCTCACCTCGGCGCCGCCGTCGGCCAGCGCCTCGCTCAGCCCCTCGGGGTCGTCGCCCGCGACGACGACCTCACTCATACTCGATCGTGGCCGGCGGCTTGTGCGTCACGTCGTAGACGACGCGAGAGACGTCGTCGCGGGCGCCGGTGATCCGCGACTGGATGCGCTGCAGCGTCTCCCAGTCGATCTCCTGGGCCCGGGCGGTCATGCCGTCCCGCGATTCGACCGAGCGGACCGACACCACCCACCCGTGGACCCGGTTGTCGCCCTTGGATTCGAGGTCGAGTTCGCGGGCCACCTCCCGGACCTCGTCCTTGTAGAGGTCCCGCATGGGTTCGACGATGCCGTCGAAGTCGACCCGCTCGGGCAGGCCGCCGACGTTGTGATGGGACTTGATGGTGCCCTCCGACTCGATGCGGTCGGGGTAGATCGTGCCCTGGACCAGGTGATCGGCGTCGACCTCGCGGGCGACGGTCTCGAACTCGCGGATGAACCGCTCGCCGATGGCGTGGCGCTTCTCCTCGGGATCGGTGACCCCTGAAAGGGCATCGAGGAACCGCTCGCGGGCGTCGACGATCCGGAGACGCTCCATGTAATCGAACGTCTCGCGGACGCCCTCGGTTTCGCCCTTCCGCATCAGCCCGGTGTCGACGTAGACGGGCGTCAGCCGGTCGCCCAGCGCCTCGTAGGCGAGGGCGGCGGCCGTCGAGGAGTCGACGCCGCCCGACAGCGCGATGACGGCGTGGCCGTCGCCGACCGCGTCGTCGATCTCGTCGATCTTCTCGGCGACGAACGCCTCGGGATCGACCATCAGGCCGTCACCTCGCCGGCGTCGGTCTCGGCGCCCTCGAGGACGGTCTCCACGAGCGCGACGAACGGCGGCGACGCCCGCCCCGGCCGCGAACGGAACTCCGGGTGGAACTGGGTTCCGAAGAAGAACGGATGATCGTCGAGTTCGAGGATCTCCATTCGATTGCCGGCGCGCCCGGAGAAGACCATCCCTTCCCGTTCGATGGCCTCGATGTACTCGGGGTTGACCTCGTAGCGGTGGCGGTGCCGCTCGGTGCAGGAGTCGGCGCCGTACACTTCGTGGGCGAGCGTGCCCGCCTCGACGTCGGTCTCGTGGGCGCCGAGCCGCATCGTTCCGCCCATGTCCTCGACCTCGTACTGCTCGGGCAGGATGTCGATGACCGGGTGGGGGGTCTCCTCGTCGACCTCCGCGGAGTGAGCCCCCTCCAACTCGCAGACGTTGCGCGCGAACTCGACGACGGCCATCTGGAAGCCGAGACAGAGCCCCAGGAACGGCACGTCCTGTTCGCGGGCGTACCGGACGACGTCGATCTTGCCGTCGAGGCCGCGGGCGCCGAAGCCGCCGGGGACGACGACCCCGTCGGCCCGCCGGAGGCGGTCGGCGTGGGCCGCCTCCATCTCGTCGGTGTCGACCCACAGCACCTCGACGTCGGTGTTCGTCTCGAAGCCCGCGTGCTTGAGCGCCTCGTGGATGGAGATGTAGGCGTCCTCGAGGTCGTACTTGCCGGCGAGGGCGATCTCGACGGTGTCGGTCGTCTCGCCGGTGACGACCTCGCGCCACTCGTCCGCCCGGTCGGCCGGCGACGCTGCCGTCTCCTCGAGATCGAGCCGCTCCATGACGTACTCGTCGAGGCCTTCCTCTTCGACCATCAGCGGGACGCGGTAGATGTCCTCGACGTCGGGGTTCGAGAAGACGGCCTCGACGGGGACGTCGCAGAACAGCGCGATCTTCTCTTTCGTTTTCGGCTCGAGGCGGTCCTCACAGCGCCCGACCACGACGTCGGGCTGGAGGCCGATGGAGCGGAGTTCCTTGATGGAGTGCTGGGTCGGCTTGGTCTTCTGCTCGCCGGCCTGGGAGTACGGCACCAGCGTGACGTGGGCGAAGAGGATGTCCTCGTCGTCTTCCTCGTGGGCGAACTGCCGCAGCGCCTCCAGGTACGGCATTCCCTCGATGTCGCCGACGGTGCCGCCGACCTCGACCAGACAGATGTCGTTGCCCTCGGCGGCCTCCCGGATGCGGCGCTTGATGTCGTCGGTGACGTGCGGGATGATCTGGACGGTGTTTCCGAGGTAGTCGCCGGCCCGCTCCTTCTCGATGACGTGGCGGTAGGCCTTCCCCGTCGTGACGTTGTGGTCGAACGTCATGTCGACGTCGAGGAACCGCTCGTAGTTGCCCAGGTCGAGATCGACCTCGCCGCCGTCCTTCAGGACGTACACCTCGCCGTGCTGGTAGGGGTTCATCGTCCCCGCGTCGACGTTGAGATAGGGGTCGATCTTCACCGCCGTCACGTCGAAGCCGGCGTCGGCGAGCAGCCGACCCGTGCTCGCGGCGGTGATGCCCTTGCCCAGCCCGGACATCACCCCGCCGGTGACGAAGATGAACTTGTTCCCCAGAGAAGGGTCGTACCCAGTAAGCTCCGTCGGCATACCCACGGTGCGCGAGCGTCCGACTAAACCGTTACGGACCGGCCGCTCGGCCCGGACGAACGGTCGCTCGGCCCGCCCCGTCAGCGGCGGTCGTAGGTGGGCGGCAGCGGCTCCGCCGGCGGTAGTCGACCGACTGTGACGTCAGCAGAGCAGCGGCGCCAGCCGGTCGGCGACCGTCTCGCCCTGCCCGACGAAGAAGTGGTCGGCGCCGACGGCCGCGACCAGCCCGTCGCGGGCCCGGACCCGTTCGGCGACCGCCTCGGCGTCGACGGTGGTGTCCCGCTCGCCGTAGACGATCCCGACCGGGCAGTCGACGTCGCCGACGGCACGGACCGCGTCGACGCCGCCGTCGAGCCGCGCCGCCGGCGCCAGGACGCCGACGGCCGCCGGCGGATGTCCGGCCCGGCTCTCGGCGGCGGCCGCCGCCAGCGCCAGACAGCCGCCGAAGCTGTAGCCGAACAGCGACGCCGACGCGTGGCGGTCCCGCGCCCACGCGAGGGCGTCCCGGACGTCCGATAGCTCGCCGTCGCCGCCGTCCCAAGCGCCGTAGTCGAATCGGAGACAGGCGCAGTCGACGGCGTCGCTCACCGCCCGCAGGACCCGGTCGGTGCGGCTGCCGCCCATCTCCGGGTGCGGCGGGCAGGCGACGACACACCGGTCGGCGTCGGGGGCGTCGAGCGTCCCCCGGACGTCGCGGGCCGACGGGACGAGTACCTCCTCGCTCATGTCGGCCATTCGGGACCGTCGTCCTTCAGCCTGACCCGCAGCACGGTTTTTTAATCTCTGGGGCCACATAGACCGCGTATGGGCATCCTCTCGCGGGCATCGTACGTCATCCGGTCGAAGGTCAACGCGGCGCTGAACCGCGCGGAAGACCCCTCCGAGACGCTGGACTACTCCTACGAGAAGCTGCGCGACGAGCTGCAGGACGTCAAGAAGGGAATCGCGGACCTGACGACCCAGAAGAAGCGACTCGAGATTCAAAAGCGGCGTCTCGAGGACAACGTCGAGAAGCACAACAACCAGGCCAGACAGGCCGTCGAACAGGGCCGTGACGACCTCGCCAGAAAGGCCCTGGAGAAGAAAAACGAAAAGATGTCGCAGATCGAGGACCTAGAGGCGCAGATCGCCGACCTCCAGAACACCCAGGACGATCTCGTCGAGAAGAAAAACGAGCTCCGGAGCCGCATCGAGGAGTTCCGCACCGAAAAGGAGACGATCAAGGCCCGCCACGAGGCCGCCGAGGCCAGCGCCCGGGTGAGCGAGGCGATGACCGGCGCCGGCGACGAGATGGAGAACATCTCCCGTTCCATCGAACGCGCAAAGGAAGACACCAAGGACATGGAAGCGCGTGCGGCCGCGATGGACGAACTGGAGCAAAGCGGCGCCCTCGAGGGGGCGCTGTCCGACGGCGACCAGATCGACCAGGAACTCGAGGAGATGCGCCGCGAGGGCGAGGTCGAAACCGAACTGGAGACGCTGAAGGCCGAGACCGGCGACGGCGTTGAGGCGAGCGCCGACGGTAACCCCGACGTCGACGTCGAAACCGATGCGGATCCCGAGATCGAGGCCGAACTCGAGGACCTGAAGGAAGAGGAAACGGAAGGAGACGCCGACGCCGAAGGCGCTGCCGAGGGCGCCGCCGAGAGTACCGCCGAGAGCACCGACGAGGAGTGACGGGAACGGCGACTACCTAACGAAGTCCGGCTCGACCCGCTTCTCCGCGACCTCCGCGCGGAGGTGCTCGCGGAACGTCTCGACGTCGACGCCGTTGCGCTCGGCCTCGAAGCGGTCCCGCACGGAGACGGTGCCGGCCTGCTCCTCGTCGTCGCCGACGATGAGCATGTACGGCACCCGGTCGTCGTGGGCCTGCTGTATCTTCTTGCCGATGGTCCAGGAGCGGCCCTCGATCTCGACGCGGAACTCGTCGAGATACCGGTTTTTGACCTGCTTGGCGTAGCCGAGGTTGTCGTCGGAGATGGGCAGGAC
>PXSC01000037.1 GCA_003023535.1 Halobacteriales archaeon QS_9_70_65
CCGGTGACGGCGGCGACGACCGGCGTGTCGGGCGTCACCAGCGCCAGCGTGCCGTGTTTCAGCTCGCCGGCGGCGAACCCCTCGGCGTGTTTGTAGGTGATCTCCTTCATTTTCAGCGCCCCCTCCATGGCGACGGCCTGTTGCAGCGCCCGGCCGATGAAGAAGTAGGCGTCGCCGTCGAGGTAGGTTTCGGCGACGGCCTCGGCGTCGGTCCCGTCGAGGACGGTCTGGACGTCGCCGGGCAGGTCCCGCAGCGCCGCCAGCAGCTCGCGGTCGACCGGGCCGTCGGAGAGGTGCTGGGCGAGGAGGTTCAGCGCGGTCTGCTGGCCGGCGAAGGTCTTCGTCGCGGCGACGCCGATCTCCGGGCCCGACCGGATGTAGCAGACGTGGTCGCACTCTCGGGCCATCGTCGAGCCGACGGTGTTGGTCAGCGCCAGCGTCTCGGCGCCGCGCCGCCGTGCGGTCCGGGTCGCCGCCAGCGTGTCGGCCGTCTCGCCGCTCTGGGAGACGCCGATCACCGTCGCCTTCCCCGCCGGCGGCGGCGCGACGGCGTACTCGTGGGAGAGAAACGCCTGTGCGGGCACACTGTCGGCCCGCAGCAGCCGGGCACCGTAGACGGCGGCGTGGTAGCTGGTGCCGGCCGCGACGAGGTGGGCGCGGTCGACGTCGAGTTCGTCGAGTTCCTCGAGGGTGACGCGGCCGCCGAGTTCGTCGACGCGACCCCGGAGACACTGCCGGAGGGCACGCGGCTGTTCGTGAATTTCCTTGAGCATGAAGTGCTCGTAGCCGCTCTTGCCGGTGTCCTCGGCGTCCCACTCGACGGTCTCGACGGCCGGCTCCCGGAGCCCGCCGTCGGCGCCGGTGACGCTCCAGCCGCCGGGTGTCAGCCGCGCGACGTCGCCGTCTTCGAGGTAGACGACCCGGTCGGTGAACGCCCGGAAGGCGGGGACGTCGCTCGCGAGGTAGGTGGCGTCGTCGTCGACCCCGAGCACGAGCGGCGAGTCGTTGCGCGCGACGAGGACGGTTTCGGCGCCCTCGACGACGCAGGCCAGCGCGTAGCTGCCCTCCAGCCGGGCGACGGCGTCCCGGAACGCCGTCTCCGGGTCGTTGCCCGCCGCGAGGCCCGTCTCCACGAGATGCGGGACGACCTCCGTGTCGGTGTCGCTGTCGAAGTCGTGACCCGACCCCGCCAGCTCGTCCCGCAGCGACTGGTAGTTCTCGATGATGCCGTTGTGGACGACGGCGACCCGCTCCGAGCAGTCCCGGTGGGGGTGGGCGTTGTCGTCCGTCGGCGGGCCGTGGGTGCTCCAGCGGGTGTGGCCGACGCCGACCGTCCCCGCGAGGTCGTCCCGGTCGGCCACGGACGCCTCCAGAGCCTCGATTTTCCCGGCCGTCTTGTCCACGCGGAGCCCGCCCGCCCCGACGAGAGCGACGCCGGCGGAGTCGTAGCCGCGGTACTCCAGCTTCGAGAGACCGTGCATGAGCGTCGACAGCGTCCCGTCGCCACGGCCGACACAGCCGATGATGCCGCACATCAGCGGACCACCTCCGCACCGTCGGCGATGGTGCCCGATAGGTGGACCCCGTCGCCGACGGTCGCGTCGGCGCCGACGAGCGTCCCCGGGGCGACCGTGACGCCGCCGCCGACCGTCGCCCGGTCGGCCAGGACGGCCCCCAGCGCCCGATCTTCGAAGACCCGGCCTTCGACGTGGACGTCGCCGGGACCGCCGACGACGGTGGAGCCGACGCCGACGGCGACCTTGCGGCCGGCCACGCAGTCGACCAGCGTCGCGCCGTCGCCGACCCGGCAGTCGGCGTCGAGAATGGCGTTCCGGAGCGTGGTGTTGGCGCCGACGGTGCCGTTCCGGCCGACGGTGACGTTCGGGCCGACGACCGACCCGGCGGCCACCTCGGCGTCCGGGCAGACGACGACCGGCGGCTGTAGCGTCGCGGTCCCGTGGACCCGGGCGCTGTCGGCCACCCAGATCGCCTCCGCCCGGCGCGGCCGGTCGATTCGCCCGCGGGCGAGTAGCTCCCGGTTCAAGTACAGCAGGTCCCACGGGTAGGTGGCGTCGCCCCAGAGGCCGTCGGTCCGTGCCGCCCGCACCTCGCCGTCGTCCATCAGCGTCCCGATGACGTCGGGCAACTGGAGCTCGCCGTCCCGTCGGGTGGTCCGGCCGGCGGCGTCGAACACCCGCTCGTCGAAGGCGTAGACGCCGGCGTTGATGAGCCGGTAACTGTCGTCGTCGGGCCGCTCGACCAGCTCCGTCAGCCGGCCGTCGTCGACCCGGACGGCGCCGTACTTCGACGGCGTCGGATGTTCGAGCGCACTGACGGTCGGGCGGCCGTCGAAGGCGTCGAGAACGCCCGAGACGATTCCCCCGTCGATGACCCGGTCGCCGTTGAGCACGAGCACCGGCGGCTCGACCGTCGCGGCGGCCTGCCGGAGAGCGTGGCCGCTGCCGAGCTGCTTCCGCTGGTGGACGTAGGTCAGCGGCACCTCCCGATGGGCGTGGCCGAAGTGCTCCTGAACCCGCTCGCGCTCGTAGCCGACCACCAGACAGATGCGCTCGAGCCCGCAGTCGACGAGTACGTCCAGCACGTGCTCGAGGACGGGCCGGTCGGCCGCCGGGAGCATCGTCTTCGGGCGGTCGTTCGTCAGCGGCCGCATCCGCGTCCCCTCGCCGGCCGCCAGCACGATCCCCGTCGTGACGTTCATACGCGCCGATGACCCCGGAGCGGAATGAACTTGTTGGCGGCCGTCAGGTGTCTCGCCGGGGCTGACGGTCCGCGCCGCGACGACCGCGTCTTCGCGTGCGGTTCCGATGCCGACACGCATAGTCGCCTCCGGCTGCAACGCACGGCATGGACGAGTACCCGAAGGAGCCGCCGGCGGACGTGCCGCCGGAGCACCACGAGCGGGCCCGCGAGCTGCAGGTGGAGCTGTTCGTCCTGGAGGCGCGGCTGGAGTCGGCCAACTTCGAGGACGAGGAGGCCTACCGGCGGGCGATCAACGAGCGCGAGACGGAGCTGGACGAACTGCGGACCGGGGACTGATGGGCGCCACCGCGGCGGCCGCGTCGGGGGCGAGGTCCGCCGACTCCGCGGAGCGATTCTCGGGCGTCGTCGTACCGTTGGTCCGCTCGACGACGTACCGGCGGCCGGCCATCGGGTCCAAAAGCGAGTCCACCGGAGCGTAGTCGTCGCGCAGCACCGGTGCGTCCGCGTCGGGCGGTTCGTACCGGTAGTCGTCGACTTCCTCCGAGAGGTCGAGTCCGACGGCCCGCCGCTCGTTGCGCTCCCGGAGCGTCGCCTGCGAGAGCCGGCCGTCGCGCTTCGTGGCGACCAGCTCGACGTTCTGGACGACGCCCGCGCCGGCGGTCGGGAAGGTGTACACCTCGGGGTAGACCCGCGAGACGGTCCGGTGTTCGGCGCGGTAGAACCGCGAGGCAGGCCCGGTCGGCGCCGAGATGAGATTCGCCACCAGCACGCCGTCGTCCGACAGCCGGCGCTCGGTGAGCCGCATGAACTCCGCCGTCGTCAGGTGAAACGGCACCTTGTCCTGTCTGTAGGCGTCGAGGACGATGAGGTCGTACGTCCGGTTCGTCTCCCGGAGGTAGCGCCGGCCGTCGCGGCTGTAGACGTTCAGCCGGTCGGACTCCGGCACCGCGAAGTACTCCCGGGCGACCCGGATCACCTCGGGGTCGATCTCGACGACGTCGACCGTCGCGTCGTACTCCTCGAGGAACCGCTTGGGCCCGGAGAAGCCGCCGCCGCCGACGAACAGCACCCGGTCGATCTCCTCGGGGTCCTCGGCGAACAGATACGGCAGGTGGAAGTACCGCGTGTAGCCGAACACGTGGCGGGTCGGCTGGCTGCGGTCCATGGCGCTGTGACGCTGGCCGTCGAGATACAGCGTCCGGGTGTCGCCGCGGTCGACGACCCGCAGTTCCTGGTACTCCGTCTGGGTCTCGTAGACGACCCGGCCCTCGGGGGCGACGCCGGCGACGCCGGCGCCGATGGCGGCCGACAGCAGGAGCATCGTCCCGACGACCGCACCGAGCGTCTCCCGGGAGGGGTCCGGCAGCGTCAACAGCCCGGCCGTCACGACCAGCAGGGCGCCGAAGAGAAAGCCGATGGCGTCGGTCCCGAGTGCCGGCACCAGCGCGTACGTCGTCCCGAAGGCGCCGACGATGCTGCCGACGGTGCCGACGGCGTAGACGTGGCCCGAGGCCTCGCCGGTGCCCTCCCGCTCGGAGAGTTCGGCGGCGTAGGGGCTGACGAACCCCAGCAGGTAGGTCGGCGGCCCGAACAGCAGCGCCACGGCCGGCAGCGAGGCCGTCCGACTGGGCAGCGGGAACGCCACCGTCGCCCGCACGAGGAGGTCGCCGGCGAACACCAGCCCCGCGACGTAGGCGGCCGTCAGGACGAACAGCCGGGCCAGCCCCGCCGGGGTCGCCCGGCGACTCGCCCGCCGGCCGCCGCGGTGGTAGCCGAGGCTCAGCGCCGCCAGGAAGACGCCGATGATGGTTCCCCAGGTGTAGATACTGCTGCCGAACTGCGGGGCGATGATCCGGCCGGCGAGGATCTCCAGGCCCATGCTGGCGACGCCGGAGACGAAGACCGCCGCCTCGGCGCCGCTAACGCGGTCGAGCGTCCGGCGAATCATACCGGGTCCCGACCGGCGGGCGACCCCTGCCGGCCGGCGCCGCCCGACGACGCCCGGCGTCCGGCCGCCGTGTCCCTGTCCATGGAAGCCGTACGGCCCCCGGCCAGTTGAATGACCGGGGCCAGCGGCGACGACGGTGGTGGGCGCGCCGTCCGACCGCGTGACGAGTGCCGGCCGGCGGGCGACGGCGACGGGCGTATCGCCTGGCCGGCGACGATGGTAAGCGCGTCGCCCGACCGCGTGATGAGTGCCGCCCGGTCGACGACGATGGCGAGCGTGCCGCCCGACCGATGGCGATGGCAAGCGTGTTACCTCCGGGCCTCTCAGAGCAGGCAATGAGCCTCATCGACGATGCCCGCGGGCTGCTGGCGTCGGGCCCGCTGTGCGACGCCTGTCTCGGCCGGCCGGTCGCCGACCGGAGCTTCGGGCTGACGAACGCCCAGCGGGGCCGGGCGCTGCGGACGACCGTCGCCCTGGCCGACGACGAGCCCTACGAGGGACCCGACGGCGACTGCTGGGTCTGCGAGGGCGTCTGCGGGCGGTTCGAGGAGTTAGCCGAGCGGCTGCTCGACGCGCTGGGCGACACCGAGCTGTACACCTACCAGGTCGGCACGCGCGTGCCGCCGCTGCTCGCGGAAAACGGCCGGCTACTGCGGGAGGAGGCCGGCCTCGCCCCCGACGCCGGCGAGAAGCTGAAGACCGAGCTGAACCGCGAGGTCGGCCGGCGGGTCGGCGCCCGCCTCGGCGCCGAGGTCGACTTCGAGCGGCCCGACGTCCAGTTCCTGCTGGATCTCGACGCCGACGCGGTGGAGGTCCAGCGCAACTCGGTGGCGGTGTACGGCCGCTACCGGAAGCTCGAGCGCGGCATCCCGCAGACGGAGTGGGACACCTACGACGAGAGCGTCGAGGAGCTGGTGGCGCCGCCGTTTCTCAGCGCATTCCGCGGCACCGACGCGACCTTCCACGGCGCCGGCCGCGAGGACGTCGACGCGCTGATGCTCGGCGCCGGCCGGCCGTTCGTCCTCGAGATCAAACGGCCGCGCCGCCGCGACGCCGACCTCGCGGAGCTGCAAGCGCAGGTCAACGACGGCGAGACGGTCGCCGTTGAGAACCTCGCCTTCGTCAGCTACGAGATGGTCGAGCGGGTGAAGGAACACGACGGCACGAAGACCTACCGGGCGATCGTCGAGTTCGACGAGCCCGTCGCCGAACGCGAGTTCGAGGCGGCCCTGGCGGAGCTGGACGGCGCCGAGATCGACCAGCGGACGCCCCACCGGGTCGACCACCGCCGCGCCGACAAAATCCGCGAGCGGGCGGTGCTCGACGCCGCCGGCGACCTGCAGGGCGACCGCTCGGCCGTCGTCGACGTCCGCGGCGAGGGGGGACTCTACATCAAGGAGCTGGTGAGCGGCGACGACGGCCGGACGGAGCCGAGCCTGGCGGGGCTGCTCGGCGTCGGCGCGACGGTGTCGACGCTGGACGTCGTCGACGTCGAGGGCGTCGACGAGCCGTTCCTCACCGCGGAGTACCGCCGCGAGCGGGCCGGATCGCCCGCCACCGCCGTCGACGAGTGAGGGTGAATACCGTCGGCTCGGCGGCCAATTCAACCGGGGATTTATTGTCCCCTACCACCCAAAAGCGAGTCGAACCGCCGGAACGAACATGAATTCAGACGTCATTCTCGTCGTCGAGGACAAGCCCGAGCTCGCGGAGCTGTACAGCGGCTGGCTCTCCGAGAAGTATCCGGTCCGGGTCGCCCACGATGGCCCGGAGGCGCTCGAGGAATACGACGAGGACGTCGAGGTGGTACTGTTGGACCGGCAGCTGCCGGGGATGAACGGCAGCGCGGTGCTGTCGATGCTGCAGGACCGGAAGGGGGACCCGCAGGTCGCGATGGTCACCGCCGTCGAGCCCGAGGTCGACGTCGTCGAGATGGGGTTCGACGCCTACGTCACGAAGCC
>PXSC01000038.1:0-3915 GCA_003023535.1 Halobacteriales archaeon QS_9_70_65
GAAGTCGTCGGACGAGCGAAGCGAGTCCGACGGTATTCCCGCGGGATCGCCAGCGACTGAGCCCGTAGGGCGAAGTCTCTGGGAGCCAGCGAGGCGAGCGAAGCGAGGCTCGCAGGACCGTCAGCGGCTTTCGCCCTGACGGTCGCGCCTGTCAAGCGGGAGTCGTCCGGGGGCCAGGAGGCCGCGTGGCCGAAACTCCGGCTGCGACGACGCGCCGGGGTCAGCGCTCGGCGCCGACGCCGGGCTCCTCGGGCGGTTCGTCGTCGCCGTCGAACGCAGGCGGCTGTTTCTTGCCGTCGTTCTCGCTGAGGAACACGAGGCCGCCGCCGATACGGCTGGCGACGGTAAAGCCCCGCTCGGCGACGGCCGTCCAGTAGAAGGCGTCGTCCGGCCGGTAGACGGCCTCCTCGGTCGGCGAGGCCGGATCGGTGACGTCGTACACCCGGGCGCCGCCGCGGTACCACGAGGTGCGGAGACGGTTGCGTGTCAGGTCGAAGTTATGCGCGGTGCGGAAGCCGCCCGACTCGGGCGGCGAGACGTACGCCACCTGCTCGGGTGTCGAGAGGTCCGTCACGTCCCAGACGGCGATGCCGCCGTACTGGTCGGTGTCCGGGTCGTCCTCGAAGACCTGCGGGAACGTCTCGGCGCCGACGTACACGTACTCGCCGTCCGGCGAGGGCTGAACGTAGTGGGCGTTGCCCGGGTTCGTGAGGTACCGCTCGAGGGGGAAGTCGTCGCCCTCCGGCGGCGCGTCGGCCCGCGGATCGCCGCCGAACCTCGCCAGCGCTTCGGGGTCGGTCGGGTCGCTCACGTCGAGGACGACTGTCCCCGCGTCCCAGAAGGCGAGGTACGCTCGGTCGCCCTGCACATAGAGGTCGTGTAGCGGGTTGACCCACCCGGAGGCGTACCCCGGGTAGTCGTCGGCCAGGCGCCATTCCCCTATCTTCTCGGGGTCGTCGGGGTCGCTGGCGTCGAGTACCTCCACCCGGTCGCGGCTGAACGGCGAGTCGCCGGACTCGTTGATGCCGACGTAGACGAGGCCGTCGGCGACGAAATTGTTGTGGGCACTGGCGCCGGTATCGTACAGGGCAGCCTCCCGCGGGTCGGCGGGGTCGGAGACGTCGACGAGCGTCACGCCGGGGCCGCCGTTGTGGGCCATCGAGGCGACGTTGCCGTCCACCTTCACGTCGAGGATACCCGAGGCCGGGTCCGTCGCGTCGATCCTGCCGACCCGTTCGGGCCGCCCGGGGCTCGACCAGTCGACGACCGTCATCCCGTCGCCGGTGGCGACGTAGGCGTATCGACCTTGGGTCACCACCTCGAGCGCACCAGGGACCTCCTGTTCGGCGAACAGCCGGAGTCCGTCGCCGGACCGCCCTGCTGCGGCCGTTCCGAGCGTTCCGACGCCGAGGGCGGCCGTCGCCCCACGAAGAAACGTCCGACGAGCGTGCCCGTCGCGTGAGTCTTCGGACATTGACGGACGTTCGTCAGCATGTGCAGAAAAAATTTATTGCCGTTCTGACGGATCAACGCTCCGGACCTCACAACAGCAGGGCCAGCGCCAGCGTCAGCGCCGCGACGACGAGGAAGACGCTCGTACCCATCGACATCCGGAGGTCGATGGTCTGGCGGCCGCCGTCGGCTCGCGGAGCCGTCTCGAGGCCAGGCAGGCGGTCGACGACGCGGTAGGCGGCCCGGCCGGGGTCCCGGCCGACGTCGACCGCTGCCGAAGCGACGGCGACGACGGCGCGGTCGACGGCGGCGAACGTCTCGGTGACGCCGACGACGAGCGCGCGGCCGCCGTAGAACGCCGCCGGGTTGAGCAGGCGGTCGACGTCGGGAATCCAGGTCGCCCGCGCGAGCGGCCTTTTCAGCGCGAAGAAGCCGGCGAACCCGGCGACCCCGAGGGCGACGCTCTCGGCGACGTGCGGAACGGTGTAGGTGGTGTACTTCTCGGCGACGGTCGCGGTGTTGGGCAGCACCTCGAACAGCGTCCCGGGGAGCAGCCCGAGCGCGAGACAGAGGCCGCCGACGGCGAGCATCGGGACGGCCTGGCCGGGCTCGGCGTCGTCGGGGTCGATCGTCGCCTCGCCGTGGAAGAAGACGTAGTAACCCAGCTTGATGAACGACATGAACGTGCCGACGCCGCCGACGATGAGCAGCCACCACAGCAGGTCTTCGCCGCCGAGCGGCATCGACTTGGAGCCGATGACGACGTTCGAGACGCTCTTGTGAGCCTCGGCGATCACGATGCCCTTGCTGACGAAGCCGTTGAAGCCGGGGACGCCGGAGATGGCCGCCGCCCCGAATAGGTAGGAGACGAACGTCACCGGCATCACCCGCCAGAGGCCGCCGACCTCCGTGATGTCCTCGATGCCGGTCCGGTAGATGACGACGCCGATCGACATGAACAGCAACGCCTTGTAGAGGATGTGGTTGAAGACGTGGCCGAAGGCGCCGGCGGTCGCGAGCGTCGTCCCGATGCCGACGCCGGCGATCATGTAGCCCACCTGCGAGATGATGTGATACGACAGCAGCCGGCGCATGTCCTCCTGTAGCAGCGCCATCGCGGCGCCGAAGACGGCCATCGCGCCGCCCATGTAGGCGATCCAAAGATGGCCGTCGGGGAACGCCCGGAACATGGCGTAGACGCCGGTCTTGGTGGTGTAGACGCAGAGGAAGACGCTGGCGGCGACGTGGGGGCTGGGGTAGGTGTCCGGCAGCCAGGTGTGGAGGCCGACGAAGCCGACGTTGACGCCGATGCCGACGGCCATCAGCGCCGGCGCGACGGGGCCGACGACGCCCGTCGCCGCCTCGAAGAGGAACGACCCGGCAGCGGCGTACTGCCAGACGACCGCCCCGAGGACGAGGCTACCGCCGATCCCGTGGGCCACCGCGTACCGGAACCCCGTCCGGACGGCGGCGCCGCCGTACTGCCACACCAGCAGCGTGCTGGTGACGGCCATCAGCTCCCAGAAGAACACCAGCGTCAGCCAGTCGCCGGCGAAGACGGCGCCGAGACTCGTCGCCACGTAGCCGAGCGCCGCGGCCGTCATCCGGGCGTCGGCGTCGCTGGCGTGGGCGTAGGCGACGGCGGCGGCGCCGATGAGCCCGAAGATGACGCCCATCAGCCGCGAGAAGGCGTCGACCCGGTACAGCACCGTCTCGAAGCCGAACAGCGCGGTCGGGAGGTGTGTGCCGGGCGCGACCAGCAGCGACCCGACGGCGACGCCGGCGGTCGCGAGCAGGCCGACCGCGTGGCCGATTCTCCGGGGTGCGACGGCCGCGACGACCGCCGCTACCAGTACCGGCACGAACGGCGGCACCGACTCCAGCATCAGCCGACCACCCCCACCGCCTCGACGACGGCGTCGACCAGCCGCAGGAACACCGCCGCCGAGGGGACCAGCCCCAGCACGAAGCCGCCCGGCGGCGGCCCGCCGTGGTCGTCGTGGCCGCCGTGGCCGCCGTGGCCGCCGTGGTCGGCGCCGGCATCGACCTCGTGGTCGCCGTCCGCGTCGTTCGCTTCCGGGACCGTGTGGTCGCTCGGGTGGCGGTCGACCGCGTACTCCCCTTCGACCCGGGGAGCCGGCTCGCCGTAGTCCCGATCGACCGCTTCGCCGCCGAACTCCGGGCGACCGATCTCTTCGGGGTCGACATCGGGGGCCGGGTCGTCCGCGTCGTCCGTATCGTCCGCATCGTCTGCGTCGTTCGTGTCGTCGTCCGCGTCGTCCGTGTTGTCGTCCGCGTCGCCTGCCTCGTCGCCCGAACCGCCGTCGGCGCGGGCGACGGCCGAGGCCCGCCGGCCGCCGAAGGGGGCCTCGACGACCGGCTTGGCGTCGTGGTCGTCGGCGGTCTGGAAGAACGCCTGGTAGACGACCGGCCAGAAGTACGCGACGTTGAGGACGCCGGAGA
>PXSC01000038.1:4010-10573 GCA_003023535.1 Halobacteriales archaeon QS_9_70_65
TCGACGTGGATGATTCCCGCACAGAGGAACAGCGCGAGCTTCATGAACGCGTGGGCGGGGATGTGCAGCAGCCCGCCCCGGATCGCGTTCGGCCCGAGCAGCGCCAGCCCGAGGACGATGTACGACAGCTGGCTCACCGTCGAGTACGCCAGCCGGCGCTTGAGGTGGTCCTTTCGGAGGGCGATGACGCTCGCCGCCAGCAGCGTGACGGTCGCCACGACGGCCAGCGGCAGCCCGAGGCCGAGCGAGCCGACCGTCTCCGGGCCGTAGACGTCCAGGACGACCCGGGAGACGGCGAAGACGCCCGACTTGACGACGGCGACGGCGTGCAGCAGCCCGGAGACGGGCGTCGGCGCGACCATCGCGTCGGGCAGCCAGGAGTGCAGCGGCATCAGCCCGGCCTTGACGCCGAAGCCGGCGACCAGCAGCGCGAAGCCCGCCCGGGCCAACGCCGGGTCGGACGCCGCCAGCGTCTCGATGCCACCGGGGGTGAAGGCGACGGCGCCGGCCAGCCGGTAGACCAGCACCGTCCCGGCCAGTATCGCGACGCCGCCGCCGATGGTATAAAGGAGGTACTTCCGGCCGGCCGCCCGCGCCTCCGCCGTTTCGTCGTGGGCGACCAGCGGGTACGTCGCCACCGTCAGCACCTCGTAGAAGACGAACAGTACGATCAGATTCGAGGCGAAGGCGACGCCGACGGCGGCGCTGAGGCTCATCGCGAAGGCCGCGAAGTACCGCGTCTGGCCGTGTTCCTCCAGCCCGCGCATGTAACCGATGCTGTACAGCGACGTGACGATCCACAGCAGGCTCGCGAGCGCCGCGAACAGGATGCCCAGCGCGTCGGCTCGGAGTTCGAAGGGAACGTCGAGGACGAACCGGCCGAGCGACCAGACGTAGACGTCGCCGGCCAGCACGCCCGGCACCATGCTGGCGACGACGCCGAACTTCGCCACGGCGACGCTCAGCGTCACCGCCTCCCGGAGGTTCGGCCGGCGGTGGGCCGCGAGGATGCCGACCGTCCCGACGACCGACACCAGCACGGCGACGACGGGCCGCGGGTCGCCGACCTCGGTCACGGGAAAACACCTCCGAGGAAGCGTTCGAGGAAGGCCTCGAAGGGCGCGGCTGCAAAGCCGAGCGCGACGGCGACGACCGCCGCGGCGACGATGGCCGCGACCATGCCGGTCGAGACGGCCGCCGGCGCCCGCGAGTCGGCCCGGGCGCCGCCGTCGGCGACCGGGTCGGGGTCGCGGGCGCCGACCTCCGAATCCGCGTCGGCACCGGTTCCGGCTCCGGCGTCGGCGTCCGTTCCGGCGCCGACCGCCGGGTCCGTCGGCTCCGTCGGTTCGGCGAAGTAGAGCCGTTCGAGCAGTCGGGCGACGTACGACAGCGTCAGCAGCGTCGAGAGGAAGACGACGACGGCGATCGGCCAGGCACCCGCTCGGACGGCGCCGACGGCGATGTACCACTTCCCGAGGAAGCCGACGGACGGCGGGATGCCGACGAGGACGACCCCGAGGACGCCGACGGCACCGGCGACGACCGGCGAGCGGTAGCCGAGGCGGGCGTAGTCGCCGACGGTCCGGGCACCGTGGCGGGCGGCCATGATGCCCGCCGCGGCGAACAGCCCGCCCTTCATCAGCCCGTGGCCGACGAGGTGGACGACCGCCCCGAGAACGGCGTCGGGGGTGACGAGCGCGAAGCCGGCGATCACGAGGCCGAACTGCGACACCGACGAGTACGCCAGCATCCGCTTGATCTCCGTCTGGACGGCCGCGAGGGCGCTGCCGGCGAGGATGCTGACGGCCGCGAAGGCGAGCACCGCCGCCCGGGCGGCCGGCACCGCCTCGAAGAAGGCGGGCGTGAACACGGTGAGAACGATCCGACCGATGGCGTAGGCGGCGACCGTCGACACCAGCGCCGAGATGAACGTCGTCACCGTGTCCGGGGCGTAGCTGTAGGCGTCGGGCTGCCAGGTGTGTAGCGGGAAGACGGCGGTCTTCAGCCCGAGGCCGACGAGAACGAAGCCGAACGACGCCAGCACGGCCCGGTCGCCGTAGCTCCCGGCCAGCCGCTCGGAGAGGTCGACCATGTTGAGCGTCCCGGTCTCGACGAAGGCGTAGCCGACGCCGATGAGGAACAGCGACGCGCCCGTCGTCCCGAGGATGAGGTACTTCAGCGCCGCGACCGCCGACCGCCCCGAGCGGTCGGCCGCCACCAGGGCGTACGTCGCCAGCCCGGTGATCTCGAGGAAGACGAACATGTTGAACAGGTCGCCGGTGACGGAGACGCCCATCAGCCCGCCGACGAGCAGGAGGTAGGCGCTGTAGAAGCTGTTGCGCCGGGGGCCGGCAGTGTAGGCGAACGCGAGGACGCCCAATGAGACGACGGCGACGAGGGCGACGACCGGCGCCGAGAGGCCGTCGACGACCAGCTCGATGCCGTAGGGCCGCTCGTAGCCGCCGACGACGTGTCTGACGGCGCCGCCGAGGAAGACCGACCGGACGACGAGCGCCGCCAGGGCGGCCTCGACGGCGCAGGCGACGGCGGCGACGTACCAGCCCGTCCCGGTCGTCCGGAGGCCCAAAAGCGGCGGCGCCACCGCCGCCAGAACCGGAACAGCGACGAGCAGCGGCAGCAGGCCGTCAGTCATCGGCCACCTCCTCGAGAACCGCCTCGTCGACGGTGCCGTACTCCTCGTGGATGCGGACGACAAGCGCCAGCGCCACCGCGGTGAGGCTGACGCCGACGACGATGGCCGTCAGCACGATGACGTGCGGCAGCGGGCTGACGTACGGGCCGCCGCCGCCGTCCGGCGGGACGATGGCCGGCGCCCCGCCGGCGACGTACGCCGCCGCGACGAAGAACAGGAAGACGGCGCTCTGGAAGACGTTCAGCCCGATGATCTTCTTCACCAGGTTCGGGCTGGCGATCATCATGTACAGACCGACGATCATCAGGACGACGAACGCCACGTAGGCCCACCGGCTCGCCAGCAGGTCGATCACTCGGCGTCACCTCCGCGGCCGCCGGCGCCGGTGTCGTCGCCGGTCGCGGGTCCGGCGCCGGCGCCAGCGTCGGCGTCAGCGTCAGGACCGGCGGCGGTCAGGAAGAACAGCCCCGCGATGACGCCGCCGACGATGAGCCCGATGCCAGCGATCTCGACGGCCTCGATCCCGAGCTTCACGGGTTTCTTCAGCGGGAGCGCCTTGTAGGCGGTGTAGTCGAGGAAGCTGCCCCCGAGGGCGACACCGCCGAGGCCGACGGCGGCGAAGGCGACCACGCCGAGGGAGGCGGCGACGGTGACGACCCGGCGGCCGAGCCACTGTCGGGTGGCGTCGATGCCGAAGGCGAAGGCCAACATCAGCGCGACCGTCCCGACGAGGGCGCCGCCCTGGAAGCCGCCGCCCGGGGAGTCGGCGCCGTGGAACGTGACGAACAGCCCGAACGTCAGCACGAACGGCGTTACGACCCGGACCGTGCTCATGATGACCTCGCTTTCGGTGTACGTGCCGCGTTCGGCGTCGCTCACGTGAGCACCTCCCGCCGGAGGACGACCATGGCGGCGACGCCGGCGGCGAAGACGACGGTCGCCTCGCCGAAGGTGTCGAAGCCGCGGTAGGCCGCGAGCACCGCGGTGACGGTGTTCTCGACGCCGGTTTCGGCGTAGGACTGCGACAGGTAGTAGCCCGTCACCCGCTCGTAGGCGATGACCGGCGAGTCGGGGTCGCCGACGGCCGGCAGGTCGGGCAGCGTCAGCCCGAAGACGACCGCCAGCGCCCCGCAGGCGACGGCCGCCCGCGGGTCCGGCCGCTCGAGGGCTCCGCCGTCGGTCGGCCGGACCGTCTCGGCGATGGTCAAAAGCAGCAGCACCGTCGTCACGCCGGCGCCGACGACCGCCTCCGTCAGCCCGACGTCCGGTGCCAACAGTAGCGTGTACAGCAGCGCCATCCCGAGGCTGTAGGCAGCGAAGAGGATGATGGCCGCCAGCACGTCCCGCAGCAGCGCCGTCGCGACCGCCGCCGCGACGACGAACGCCACCAGCGCGTAGCCGACCGGCGCGATCACCGGTCTTCCCTCCAGGGCTCGATGTCCTCTTCGTGGGCGGCGCGGGCGATGGCGTGGGCCGCCGTCGGGTTGGTGACGAAGATGAACGCCACCAGCAGGACCGTCTTGACGGTCGTCGTCTCGAGGCCCAACACGAGCGCGACGGCGATCAGCGTCAGCCCCGCGCCGAGGGTGTCCGTCTGGCTGGCGGTGTGGGCCCGGGCGTAGACGTCCGGCAGCCGGATGACGCCGACGGCGGTGACGAAGGTGAAGAACACCCCGCCGAGAAGGAAGCCGACGACGGCGACCTCCAGCGGCGTCACGTCCACGTCACATCACCCCCCCGCGGTCGACGGTGAACTTCGAGATGGCGACCGCCATCAGGAAGTTCAACAGCGCGTACACCAGCGCGATGTCGAGAAACGAGGGAACGTCCAGCGCCGCCGAAAGCAGCGCCAGGATGACGACCGTGTTCGTCCCGAGGACGTTGACGGCGACGACGCGGTCCTGCATCGTCGGCCCGCGGACCGCCCGGTAGAGCACCGCGGCCGCCAGCACGACGAGCGCCGCGGCGGCCGCCAGCAGGGCCCGCTCGACGATCATGCGTCACCTCCCGCCGGACCGGTGACGACGGTCTCGCTGCCGTCGGTGTCGTCGGCGTCGTCGCCCTCGACGATTCGAGCGTCATCGCGCTCGCGGGGTGTCGCGACCGCGAGGGCGGGCCGGCCGTAGAAGACGAACCGGACGGCCCGCTCGAGGGCGCCGTCGAACAGCCCCTCGCGGGCCGCCGGGGTCAGCGTGTGGACCATCACCCGGCGGCCGTGGACCCGGACCGTCAGCGTCCCCGGCGTGAGCGTGATGCTGTTGGCCAGAAGCGTCAGCGGCATCCCGCCCCACACCGCACACTCCGTCTCGGTCATCCGGGGTTCGATGGGCAGCGACGGGTGGAGGATGACGTAGGCCACCCGCAGGTTCGAAACGACGATCTCGTAGAGCAGGTACGGCACGTACGCGACGAGTCGCACCAGCCGGCGGCCGAGGGTCGGCAGGCGGAGCCGGTCGGTGAAGGTGACGCGGTGGAGCATCGCGGCCACCAGCGTCGCGCTGACGGCGCCGGTGGCGACGTCGAACCGCGTGCCGGCGAAGCCGCCGAGCAGCTGGTAGAACAGAAAGGAGATCCCGAACAGCGTCGCGAACTGGAGGGCGCCGCCGCGGCGGAGCAGCCGGCCACGCCGGGTCGGCCGGTCGACGGGCGCCTCATCGACGACGAGACCGCGCTCGGCCAGCGCCGCCTCCATCGGCCGGAGAATCGGGACGTTGCCGCCGGGGCTGTACTGCGGGTCGACGACGACCCGTTCGATGCCGTCGTCGTCGGCGTAGGTCGCGATCACCCGTGCGTAGTCGTCGGGGCCGAAGAGATACGTGTCGGCACCGATGACCGTCGTCTCGACGACGAGATCGTCGTCGCCGTCCTCGCGGGCCCAGACGGCGACCCGGTCCAGCAGCGTCTCCGTCTCCTCGCGGACGCCGGCGGCGACGTCGCCGATGTCGTGCCAGGCGACGGGCGCGACGAAGTGGACCACCGGCTCGCCGGCGCCGGACAGCGCCTCGCGGACCGCGTAGGTGACCGTCTGCCGCAGCGTGACCGACTCGCCGACGGGGACGACCACCGGTCCCGCGTCGTCACGCCGGTCGGAAGGGTCCTGAGACACGGCTTGTCACTACCCGGTCTTTCGGCAGGCGAAACAAAACGGTTGTTCTTCCGGCCGGCGGCGGGACGGCGTCGAACAACGCTTAACACACCGCGCCACGGAGACCGAGCCATGACCGAGGCCGTAGCGTTCGTTCCGGGGCACGTGACGGGCTTCTTCACCGCCGACCACGACGACGACCCGACGAAAGCCGGCTCCCGCGGCGCCGGCGTCGCACTCGCCGACGGCGTGACCGTCCGGCTCGAACCGGGTGACGGCGTCGAGGTGAACGGCGATGACTGCGAGATAGAAGCCGTCGACCGGGTGCTGAACGCGCTGCGGTCGACGGCACGGGTGGTCGTCGAGACCGAGCTACCGCTGTCGGCCGGTTTCGGCGTCTCCGGGGCCGCGGCGCTCGGCGCCGCCCTGACCGCCAACGAGGTGTTCGGACACGGCCTCTCCGAGAACGAACTCGTGACGATAGCCCACGGCGCGGACGTCCAGGCCGGGACCGGCCTCGGCGACGTGGTCGCACAGGCCCGCGGCGGCTTCCCCGTCCGGCTCGAGGCCGGGGCACCGGCCCACGGCGCGATGGACGGGGTTCCGGCGGCCCGCGACGTCGAGTACGTCAGCTTCGGCGAGCTGTCGACGACGGCGGTGCTCGACGGCGACACGGAGGCGCTGACGGCGGCCGGCCGCGAGGCGCTGTCGGCGCTGGTCGCCGAGCCGACCCTGGAGACGTTCATGCACGTCTCCCGGAGCTTCGCCCGCGAGGTCGGCCTGCTGACGCCGGCGGTCCGGGAGGCCATCGAGGACGTCTCGGCG
>PXSC01000039.1 GCA_003023535.1 Halobacteriales archaeon QS_9_70_65
CGGCCGCGGCCCGGCGGGCAACCGACACCGACAAGCCCGCGGCCGTCCGACGCGACTCCATGGACCCGCTCGCGAGGTACGACCCGATCGTGGCCGATCCCGAGGCGTTCCGGGCGGCCTGCGAGCGCCCGCTGCCGTCGGTCGTCCGGGTCAACGAGATCAAGGCGACGCCGGACCGGGTCGCCCGGGCCTTCGAGGCGGCCGGCGTCGGCTTCGAGCCGGTCGGGTGGCACGACGGCCTGTTCCGGCTCGCCGACGACGTCTCGCCCGGTAACACGTGGCCGTTCGTCCACGGCTGGGTGTACGGCCAGGAGGAGGTGTCGGCGCTCCCGGCCCGCGTGCTCGACCCCCAGCCTGGCGAGCGGGTGCTCGACCCCTGTGCCGCGCCGGGCAGCAAGACAACTCAGCTGGCGGCGCTGATGGACGACGAGGGGCTGTTGGTCGCCAACGACAGCGACCTCGGGCGGCTGTCGGCGCTGCGGGCCAACGCCGAGCGCTGCGGCGTCACCAGCGTCGCCGTCACCCACGCCGACGCCCGCCACCTCTCGTTGAAGCCGTTCGGCGTCTCCGAGCGGCGCTCGGAGGCTCGTCGGACCACGTCCGACGGCGGCGAGCCGTTCGACCGCGCGCTCGTCGACGTCCCCTGCTCCTGCGAGGGCACCGTCCGGAAGAACCCCGACGTTCTCAAGGAGTGGTCGCCGAGCCACGTCGAGGGGATCGCCGGCGTCCAACGCGACGTTCTCGGCCGGACCGTCGAGGTGACCCGCCCCGGCGGGACCGTTGTCTACTCGACTTGCACGTTCGCCCCCGAGGAGAACGAGGCCGTCCTCGACGACGTGATCGCCGACCACGACTGCCGGCTCGTCGAGTTCGACCTCGAACTGGAGCACGTCGCCGGCGTGGCCGAGTGGGACGGCGACCGCTACGACCCGTCCGTCCGGCGGGCCAAGCGCGTCTACCCCCACCACAATGACACCGGCGGCTTCTTCTGTGCGAAGCTGGAGGTGGCGGCGTGAGCCGCGAGAACGGGAGTTCTCGGAACGACGGCGGGCGGTTCGACCGGCTGCCGGCGACGGCCGACGAGCGGGTCGTCGAGGGCCGGGCCACCCGTCGCGAGGTGGTGGCGTGGTGGGTCGAGCGGTTCGGCCTCGAGCCGGCGGCCTTCGACGGCCACACCTTCTGGGAGAAGGGCGCCGGCAAGGTGTGGGCGTTCGCGGCCGACGTCGGCTCGCCGGCCGAAATCGAGGCGCTGGGGATGACGTTCCTCCGGACCCGACAGGAACACTGGAAGCCGACGACGGACGCCGTCCAGCGGTTCGGCCGCGCGGCGACGCGGAACGTCGTCGTCCTCGACGACGCCGACGCGCGGACCTTCCTCCGCGGGGAGACGACCGACCCCGACTGGGACGGCGACTGGGGCTACCTCGTCGCCGCCCACGAGATCGCCGACGACGTCGAGCCGATCGGGGTCGGGCTCTACCTCCACGGCGAACTGCGCTCGCAGGTGCCGAAGGGCCGGCGCCGACAGCTGTGACCCGGTATCTCGTCGCCGACACGCACTTCGGCGACCCCGACGTGCTCGACTACACCGGCCGGTCGTTCGGCTCCGTCGGCGCGATGAACGACGCGCTGCTCGCCGGCTGGAACCGCGTCGTCGGCGCGGGCGACGAGGTACTCTTCGTCGGCGACCTCGCCGTTCCGTCGGAGCCGACCACGGTCCGGCGGTGGCTGAGCCGGCTGCGCGGCGACGTGACGTTCGTCGCCGGCAACCACGACGACGGCGCCCGCCGGAGCCACGCCGTCGATGCCCGCGAATCGTACCGCTTCGAGGCGAGCGGCCGCCGCTTCCGCTACGTCCACCGCCCCGACGACGTCCCGCCGGACCGCGACGGCTGGCTCGTCCACGGCCGCCACCACGACACCCGCCCCGAGAAATACCCGTTCCTCGACCCCGACGCCCGGCGGGTGAACGTCGGCGTCGAGTTCCTGGGGTACGAGCCGCTGTCCGTCGGGGAGCTCCTCGATTACGTCGCGGCCGGCCGCAGGCTCCGCCGGCGGCCGTGACCCGGGCGAGCGCCAAAACGAAACCCGTCCGTCGCCACCGGCGACGAATGCCGGCCCACCGGTCCGCGACCGGCCCCGGCCGCGCCCCGAACCGACCGGCGCCGCGGCGGTCACTTCTCCCGGACGGTCCCGCCGCCGAGGCCCTCCCACTCGACGCGGTAGCCGAGCGCCGACAGCACCGCGCCCGCGTCGTCGAGGCCGTGCTCGTCCAGCAGCGCCTCGGCGGCCGACAGCGACAGCCCGGCCTCGAGGTCGTCGGCCAGCGACTCAAGCACCGACGGCCGGACGAGCGTCCGGCCGACGCGGTCGTGATCGGGGAACGTCGCCGTCTCGAGGGCCGACTCGGGGACGCCGTACTCCTCGGCCAGCGCCGCGAGCGTGACGACGTCGGCGTCGGGGGTCGGCCGGTCCGGTACCGCCGCGGCTCGCTCCTCGCGGAGCCGCTTCTCGTACGGCCGGAGGGCGTCCCGGACGTTCTTCAGCCGGACCGTCCCCGAGTAGGCGACCGCGCGGTGGCCCTCCCGCTCGATGGCCTCGCCGACGCCCAGCGACTCGTCGTAGGCGACGATGAGGGCGACGTCCTCGAGGTCGGCGAACCGCGAGAGCTTCTTCTCGACGTACTCCGGCGTCCAGAAGCCCATCACCTCGAAGAATACCCGGAAGTCGGCGAAGGCGTAGTCGAAGGCGAAGTCCGGGATGACGACGTGCTCGCCGGCCGCCAGCGGTTCCGGCTCCCGTTCCAGCTCCCAGTTGAGGTCCAGCGACGCGAAGCGGGCGTAAAAGTCCGCCTCGACGCCGCTGTCGAAGGTGACTTCGGCGACGGGGTCGACGCCCGGCACGGTGACGTCGCCCGTCTCCAGCCGGAGGGTGCGCTCGGTGCCGCGGTCGTCGATCGTCGCCTCGAGGCGCCACTCGTCGGCCGCCGCGACGGTCCGCAGCAGCCGCGCGAAGCGGGTCCCGTAGCGCCGCGACCGCCGGAACAGCGCGTCCGGGCCGGTGACGACCACCTCCCGGCCCGCGTCCGTCCGGCGGATCTCGTACATCAGCCGGAGCCGCTTGATCGCCGACACCAGCGCCTTCGGATCCGACGACCGGACCCGCACCTCGACGGCGTCGAACAGCGCCGTCTGCGCCAGCGAGAGGTCGTACTGCTCGCGGAGGTTCGCGGGATCGTAGCCGGCCTCGACGGCCACCAGCACCTGCTCGTCGTCGCGGTCGGCGAACAGCGAGGCCTCGACGTCGTCGGGGTCGGCGCCGACGCGGTCGGCCGCAGCGGAAAGCGCCGCCTCCCGCTCGGCGTCGGTGACGGTGCCGCGCTCCTCGGCGGCCTCGAAGGCGGCCGTCCGGGCCCGCCCCGGCTCCACGGGCGCCCGCGTCTCGAAGGTCGCCTCCCGTTCCAGCAGCTTCGCGAAGCCGCGGACGAGCTTGAAGTCGCCGGCCTCCCGCTCGAGGTCGGTCAGCGCGGCCTCGAGCGTCGCCCGTGTCTCGCCGACGTGGCCCTGGTAGACGCCGAGAACGCGGCCGGCCAGCGTCTCGTCGCCGGGGTCGGTGAACTGCGGGTGGTAGCCGCCGCCGGCCCGCGAGACGCGCAGGAGGTCCTTCGTCAGCACCGTCCGGCCGTCGGGTGCGGCGGGACAAAAGCGCCGCGGCCCGCGCCGACGAGGGGCGGGGGGGTCAGGCGTCCCGGCGCTCGGCCTCGAGGTCGCGGGCCTCCGCCTCGAGGTCGCTCGTCTCCTCGTCGAGACCGCCGACCTGTCCGCCGTGGCCGGCGATCACCGAGGCGTCCAGTCGCGAGGGCCTGTGGCCGCCCTCGTCGGCGTCGGACTCGTCGCCGGAGCCGTCGGATCCTCCGCCCCGCAGCCGGTCGAGGAGTCGCCCTAGAAGTGTTCCGATCATCGTCTGCTTTACGACGTACCGCGTCAAAAGCCCTCGCCGGCGTCGAGGCTCAGTCGTCGCCCGTAGGCGCCTCCGCGGGGTCGACGACCGCGCCGGTCTCGGGGGAGACGCCGACCTTGTCGCACAGGTCCGCCATCGGACACGCCTCGGGGTCCTCCAGGCAGGCGGGGTCGCGGGCAGTGCAGTACTCCCGGCCGAACTGAATCGTCGCGGTATGGCCGAAGCCGCAGTTCTCGTCGCGGACGGCCGCCTCGAGGTGCTCCCGAACCGTCTCGTGGTCGGCGTCGGCCGGCGCCAGCCCGATCCGCCGGGCGATGCAGTGGACGTGGGTGTCGACGGGGAAGACGCCCGCCTGCCCGCCGGCGAACAACAGCACGCAGTCGGCGGTCTTCGGGCCGACGCCCGTCATCTCAAGCAGGGCCTCCCGGACCGCCCCGGGGTCGCCTCCCGCGACGAACTCGTCGAACGCCTCGGCGTCGCCGTACTCCTCGCGAACCCGGCCGGCCAGCCGGACCAGCGTCTCGGCCTTCTGGTTCTGGAGGCCCGCCGGGGAGATGGTCTCGGCGAGGTCATCCCGGCGGGCGTCGGCCAGCGCCGCCGCGAGGTCGCCCTCATCGCCTCGCGGGTCACCGTGCTCTTCGTCCCGTCCCGAGGCGCGCGATGTCCCGCCACCGTACCGGCCCATCAGGGCATCGTGGGCCCGCTGGCTGGCCGTGTCGGCGGTGTTCTGGCTGAGCACCGTCCGGACGAGACATTCGAAGGCGTCGCGGCCGCCGTAGTGCTTCCGCCAGTACAGTTCGCCGAGGCGGTCGACGACCCGCCCGGCACGGGTGTCGGCGGTCGCGGGCTCGAAGCCCATCTCGGTGCCGCTGTCACTACCGATGTTCTCCGTCGGTTCCTCGTCCATGTCCGCCACCGGGGCCCGGTCCGCCAAGAGGTTGTTCGAGGCGGCGACCCGGCCGGCCCGTCTCAGTTCACCCGGAAAACGACCTCGAGGTCGGCGCCGTCGGCCAGCGCCGCGACGAGGTCGCGGTCGACGTCGGCCGCGGCGGTGTCGGCCTCGATCATCACGGTCCGGTCGTCGACGTAGGTGCTCGTGCGGGCGACCAGGCTCCGGTCGCCGTCGAAGGTGAGGTCGGGGTGGCCGCGACCCTCGACGACCTGCTCGCGGCCGCCGGCCCGCAGCGTCGCGGTGATCGTCGCCTCCGGGGAGCGACAGGCCGCGACGAAGCCGTCGCCGAAGTCGGCCGGCGTCGTGTCGGCCTCGACGGCGAGAATGCAGTCGCCGGCCGGCGTCAACCAGTCGTCGCTCGTCACCTCGAGCGTGCTCCCGTGGGTCGCGGCCACGTTCTCGTGACCGCGTGCGCGTACGTTCTCATCCATGGTTCGGGTCGGCCCGCGGGGGACCACACGTCGCCCGACTCGGGCGGCGCCGTTCATATACCCGTCGGGCGAACGCCGCCGGCCTCGTCCGGCGTCTCAAGGCGCTTGATAACTGTTTTCATGGGTACCGGCCTCCACAATTTTTATATGCGACAACACGGTATGTCCTCGTACCAGAACGCGTCCGGCGTTCGACAGCACCGTCAGCAGACCGAAATGACAGGGAACCTTCCTCAGACGACGACGGCTCCTTCGGAAGCCGCCGCTGTCCGCGCCCGGAGCGTAATGGCGTAGAACGACAACCATGCCCGAATCAATTGACGGATCCAAGAACGTAGAACTGACGGACGACGACCTCGAAAACGAGTCCAAGGGCCAGCTGATCAAGCTCGCCGGCCAGCTCCGCGACCGGCGCAACGAGCTGAACCAGATGGCCTCCGAGCGAGCCTCGGAACGGGACGAGCTCAACGCCAAAACGCGGGAGAAGGTCGACGAGGCCCAGGAGCACCGCGAGAAGCGCGACGAGCTCAACGAGCAGGTCCAAGAGCACAAAGAACAGCGCAACGACCTCAACGCCGAGGCCAACGAGCTGTTCGACAGGGTCGACGGCATGAAGGAGGACCTCGAGCTCGACGAGGGCAAAAGCGTCGACCAGCTCGAGGACGAAATCGAGGACCTGGAGTTCAAACAACAGACCGAGGTCCTATCGGCCGACGACGAGCGGGAGCTCATCGAGAAGATCGAGGACAAACGCGAGAAGCTCGCCGACCGCAAGGAGAAGCTCGACCAGACCGGCGACCTCGAGGAGCTGAAGGAGGAAGCCCAGGAGGTCCGTGCGGAGGCCTCCAAGCACCACCAGAAGGTCACCGAGCTCGCCGACAAGGCCCAGGAGCACCACAACCAGATGATCGAGGCCTACCGCGAGGCCGACGACATCCGCGACGAGGCCGACGAGTGGCACGACAAGTTCGTCGACGCCCAGGAGGCCGCCGACCGCCACCACGACGACTTCGTCCGCGTCCAGAAGCGCCTCCGCGAACTCGACAAGGAGGAAGAAGAAGAGCGCAAGGACGAGCGCGCCGAGGAGCGCGAGGCCGCAAAGGAAGAAGCCGAGGAGATCTACCAGAAGTTCAAGGAAGGCGAGACCCTCGACACCGAGGACCTGATGAAGCTGCAGAAGGCCGGCGGGCGCCTGCGGCGCCCTCGTCCGGGGAACCGCCTCGGGGGCGTTCTTCGAACGCCCCCTCGGCGGATGCTTGCGAGATCGTTCGTTGTTGGTCCCCTGATTTGTGGGGTAGAGGCTGCGCAGCGGTGTATACTGTCTCTGTCCGCGGCGAGAGGTCGCCGCGTGCTCTCTCGTCTCGCGGTGTTACTTCGGCACAGACTTGATAGACAGGTCTGCCGACGACGCCCTTATAAAACGGAGCCCTCCGCCGTCGAGTACCCTACTCGACGGACACGATTGACGCCGTGGCCGTCGCCTCGAAGTCCGCGACGCCGGTGCGTCCCTGTACGCCCATCGTGTATGTGTTCGGGCCGACCGTGTAGTCGTTGTTCACCTGGTTGCCGCCGGCGTCCTCTCCGTCGAAGGTGCCGCTGCCCTGGACCGACAGCGAGAGCCTGTTCTCTCCCTGCGGTGCGACGTCGTCCTCGGCGTTGTCGTTCTTCGCGATGCACGTCTCCAGCCCCCGACCTTCGTACAGGAACAGCCCGGCGTTGGTCGGGCCGCTGTCGGTCGGATTCCAAGTCATCTCCACGTCGATCCGGTACTCGTAGCAGCCGCTGGGCTCGTCGGCGCTGAACTCGTCGGTGTCCGTCGGAACGCTGAACGGCTCGGTCGGGAGGGTGACGAGCAGGCCGCCGCCGGCGACGACCGGCAGTTCGTCGCCGTTCGCCGTCGTCGGCCCCGAGTTCTCGGTCCGGGTGACCGTGGTCAGTTCGACCGGCTCCGACGGTGGGGTGCACTCCTCTGGGGCCCCGCTCACCGACCCAACCGCCAGCGTCGACGCCGCGACCGTTCCGCCCGTCATTCGAAGCACGCTTCGCCTGTCGAGTGTGTCGTCGTCTGTCATGGGTAGAACTCCTGTAGGGCATCGGTGTTCGCGCCGTCGCACGAGCGTGCCCGACGCTCGCCACCTCGGTGGGTTCCCCGCTCGGCCGCCAGCCGCTCGTCGACGACCGCCGGCCAGATTCGACGTTAGCAAGCGACACAGGGTAACCACCATTTTTTATCCGATATATTTATTCATTCCGGTTTCTACGACCCGGAAGTTCGACAGAGAGGTGCTCTCCGGTCGGTTGACGGAAGGGACGCCGACTCGCCGGGTGCGTGGCACGGAGCGGTGGCGACTCGGAGTAGGGTACGGCCTACCGGCGATCGCTCTGGAACGGACGGAGTACGTAACCGAACGCGCCTATCGCTACCGCCACCAACACCAGCTCTATGACGGTCGGCGGCGAGTACGAGAGCAGCGGGTGAAACGCGTAGGTGAACGCTGCGCCAGTGATGCCGACGAGGAACGCGTATCGGCCGCGCGAGAGGTTCCGTATCCAGCGGTCGAACGACCGGTACGGTCCCCGTTGCTCGCCCGTATCTGCATCTCAGTTGCAGCGAATTTATATCGTTTGGCTATCGGGTCCGTCGGCGGGAGGCCCATCCAGCCGCAGGTTCCGCAGCCGAACGCGTCGCTTCGGCGAGCACGCTCCGTGCCCGTCCCGTCGCTCCCGACGACCGCCGGGGCGACGCGGAGTCAGTACTTGGGCTCCGCGCCGACCTCGGCGTAGATGTCGTCCATGATGCCGTCTCGCCGGGAGCGCCACGATTCGAAGCCGTCGGGGCCGGACGGGTAGCCCTCGTAGTGCTCCAGCAGGCGGTCGGCCAGCTGCTTGGCGTCGTAGAGGTTCTTCAGCGTCCCCCAGTGGCCGTACGTCTCGTACAGCACCCGGAGCTTCGTAGGCCGTCGAGAAGATGTTGTACACGTCCAGGGCGGCGTAGCGGCCGCCGAAGTGCTCCATGACGCGCTCGTTGTACCGCCAGAGGCTCTTCTCGCCGACGTCGGCCTCGTCGATGGCCCGGACGGCCTGCTCGCCGGCGTACTGGCCGGCGTAGGCGGCGCCGGCGATGCCGCCGCCGCTGATGGGGTTGACGTGGGCCGCCGCGTCGCCGACGGCCACGTAGCCGGGGGCGACCGCCGAGTCGTACGGCCGCCGGGTCGGCAGTGCCGCACCGAGCTTGTCTCGGACGGTACCGCCGGCGAGTTCGGGCCGTCGCTCGACGTCCTCCCGGAGGTCGTCGACGAGCGTCATCGGCTCGGCGTCCATCTGGAAGCCGAGCCCGACGTTGATCCGCGTTTCGGTCCGCGGGAAGTACCACAGGTAGCCCGCCGACCGCTTGGTCGGTTTGAACACGAGGGCGTCGGACCACTCGACGGGCTCGTCGACCTCGATTATCTCCCGGTAGGCCGAGGAGAACTGCGAGTACCGAACGTTCGTGTCGAAGGTCGTCCCCGAGAGGTCGGCCTTGTCCTGTAGAATGGACAGCGCCCCGGCCCCGTCGATCACCAGTTCCGCCTCGTAGCGGCGGGGGTCGCCGTGCTTGCTGGCGGTGACGCCACGGACCCGGCCGTCGTCCTGGATGACGTTCTGGACGACGGTGTCGTAGTGGAACTCCGTGCCGGCCCGCTCGGCGCCGTCGATGATGCGGCGGCCGTACGCCGTGCGGTCGATGACCGCCAGCTCGCCCGGCACCGGGATGTCGAGCGCCGTGTCCTCCCGCGGAATCTCGAAGCGGCCGTGGTCGACCTCGGTGTTGGTGAAGGCGTCGTCGATCTCCGATTTGGGGATGGCCTCGGGGAACTCGTCGGCGCCCTTCAGCGCGTCGCCGCAGGCGATGTGACCCGCCTCGGCCTCCGTCTTCCGCTCGACGACGACGACGTCGTAGCCCGCCTCCGCGATCGTCGCGCCGGCGTAACAGCCGGAGGTCCCGGCGCCGACGATGACGACGTCGTACTCGAAGGTAGTCATACCGTGAGATGGACGCCGTGGGGGAAAACTCTAACTCCTCGCCGCCGCCGGGTCCGCCGACTCGCCGGTTCCGGGCCGGGGTTTTTTACTGCCGTTGGGCGTAGCCGACGACGTGACCGACTACACCGTCGAGTTCGTCGGGACGGGCGAGGAGCTCACCGTCTCCGACAAAGAGACCATCCTTTCGCGGTGTCTCGAGGAGGGCATCGCACAGGAGTACTCCTGTCGGGTCGGGATGTGTCTGGCGTGTACCGCCGAGATAATCGAAGGGGAGGTGACCCAGCCGGCCGCCCGCGGCTTCACCGACGAGGAGGCCGAGGAGTACGCTCTCACCTGCATGGCGCGGCCGCTGTCGGATCTGAAGATCGACCGGGGCACGTACCCGCCGAGCATCGAGGCCGACGACGCCCCGTCGCCGGCCGACGACTGACCGCGTCTCGACGGCCGTTTTGAGTCTCGAAATCGATCGCGGGTACATGATACGTCGTCCCGTAGCGACGGTGATGGCATCCGGACGTCGCTCCGCGATCCGCCCCGACTTCGGGGCAGTCCTGTACGACCGGTCGTCGCTGCTCGACGCGGGGCTCATCGTCGCCGTCCCGCTCGTGCTGGTGGGCGTGTTCGCGCTGCCTAACAGCGTCCGGGGAGCGTACGTTCTCGACTACACCGAGCCGACGCTCGTGACGGCGTACACCGCCCACTTCGTCCACCACGCCGAGGCCCACCTGGCGACGAACCTCGCCAGTTACG
>PXSC01000040.1:0-15125 GCA_003023535.1 Halobacteriales archaeon QS_9_70_65
CGACAGGAGGTCCTTGAACGCGAGGCCGCCGAGAAAGAACAGTCCGAAGGCGTACGCCGCCAGCATGATGAGCAGGGCGTCGGTGGCGACCCGGAGCTGTGACAGCGCGACTAGCGTGGCGATGTACAGCACCGAGTACTTCACCAGCCGGGGGATCACGGTCACCTCGGGGAGCTTGACGCTGCGGAGCCGCTCGCCGACGACGATCTCGGCCTTGTCGCCGACGAGGACGCCGACGATGACGACGAGCACGGCGACGAACAGCCGGGCGAGGAACTGATTGACCGTAAAGACGAGCGACTGGGACGGCGCGACGTTGAGCGTCTCGACGACGTATAGCGCCCCGAAGAGGAGGAAAAAGACCCCGCACACCTGCGAGACGAGCCCGACTGTCGAGCTGCCGATGCCCTGTGCGGCCCGCTCGAAGGCCGTCCCCTCGACGGCCTCGTCGACGCCGACCCGGAGCAGCACCCGCCGGACGATCCAGACGGTGCCGCCCCAGACGGCGAGCCCGCCGACGACGAGCGCGACCGCCAGCGTGAGGTTGCCGCCGTCGAGAGCCAGCCCCTCGAACTGCTCGGGGACGGGCTGCATGCTCAGTACTCCTCCGGGTCGAGCTCGAGGACGATCTCCCCGCCGGAAAACGCCCGGACGAGCCCGTCGGACTCCGACAGCACCACCGCCACCGCGTTCGTGTCCCGCGTGATGGCGCCGGCGGCCATGTGGCGGGCGCCGAGTCCCTTCGGGATGTCGACGCCCTCGGCGGCGGGCTCGAGGTAGCGGTACGAGGAGACGATCTTCCCGGCGTCGCTGATGACGAAGGCACCGTCCAGCCGGGAGAACTCCTTCAACATTACGTCGACGATGGGGTCGCCGACGTGGACGTGGCTCTTCTCGAATGGGTTGTACGACAGCGGCCGGGAGTTGTTCATCACCTTCCCGGCGTCGCCGACGACGAACAGCGCGCCGACGCGCTTGCCCTTCTGGCCCTTCTTGCCCAGCTCGATGGCCACCTCGAAGACGTTCCGGATGACCTCCGGATCGGCCCGGCTGTTGACGAACAGCCCGTACACCCCCGAGCGGTCGAAGTCGCCGGCTCGGACCCGCGTGACGGTGTCGATGTCGTCGGCGAACAGCTCCGCCGCACAGCCGACCTGGTCGCCCTCCTCGAGGTAGCCGTCGTCGAGCCCGCCCTCGACGCCGAATCGGATGCGCTCCCGGAGGCTTCGGAACTCCAGCGGCAGCTCCACGTACCGCTCGGCGTCGACGGCGTTCTCCGGCGCGACCACGACGACCGGCGGCTCCGCGTCCGCGAACGAGTCGTGGACCGACGCGCTCGGCGAGAAGAGAAAGACGCTGTCGACGTCGGCGACGATGTCATCCAGCAGCGCTCCGAGTTCGTCCATCACACCTTTATCACATCAAACAGGAAAAAGCGTTTTGGGGGGTCCGACGTGCGGCAGACGGGTATCACCGAACGGACAGATCATCCGACTGGCGCCCGTCGGAGGGTCCATGCCCGCCGGCCGCCTACCGCCGGCATGCGCGTCGCCGTCCTCGGCGCCGGCTACGCCGGCCTGACGGTCGCCGCCTCGAGCGGCGGCTCCCCAGGAGGCCGACCTGGTCGTCGTCGACGACTCCGGGACCCACCTCGTCCGGCACGAACTCCACCGCGTCGTCCGGCGACCGTCGCCCGGGTCGGCCCGGCCGTGGTCGGCGGCGACCCCGCGCGGGCGCTGAAGGCGGTCATCGGCGCCGGTCATCTCGGGTCGGTCGGCGCCGTCGAGGCGGCGTCGACCCTCGTCCGGGAGGAACTCGACTGGCCGGACGCCGACCCGCTCGACCCCGCCGTCGCGGCGGCCGTCGCCGGCGCCGTACCGACGGACGCGGCCGACCCCTCGACGCTCGGCGCGCTCGGGCGACACGTCCTCGGCCCGACCGTCGAACTGTCGACGGCCGTCCTGGGCGAGGGAGCGGTCGACCTCACCGGGTTGACGCGGCCGGCCGACCGGGACCATCCCGGAGTCCCGGCGAAGCGGCTGTTCCGGGGGCCGTTCGACCCCGGCGGCGGAGGCGACCGGTGACACCGTAGTCGAGTGGTTCTCGCGGATCGACGGAGCCCGGGTCGGCCCGAGTCGGCCGGTCGGTTACGGGGACGGAACGGTGAGACGAGTCTCGTCGCCGCCGTCGAGAAGGCGTCGGAGCGTTACCTGGCGTCCTGCAGGGACCGAACGGTGTCGGACATGAGCCATCGGTCCTCCTCGTCGGGGTCCTCGATGCAGAGCGCGTAGAAGCTGTCGCGTCCCTCGTCGACCGAGATGCGGTAGCCGCTGCTCGTCAGTGACGCGCCGTCGCGACCCACGTCCGGCGTCGATTCGTTCACGTGCGTGGTTCGGCGTTCTGCAAGATAACCCGCACGGTTTCCCATGGAACGCGAACCGGTCCCCGGCCGGTCGGTGTCCGATCCCGCCCACCGATATCCTTTTTTGGCTACCGTCGGACGAAGCGGTATGTCAGAGTCCGGGCAGTTCGAGGGGTTTGGCGGTCGACACGTTCCGGAGCCGCTGGAGGAGCCGCTGGAGCGGCTGGCGACGGCCTTCGAGGAGATCGTCCCGACCGAGCGGTTCCAGAGGCGGTTCCACCACCTCCTGGGCCACTACGGCGGCCGGCCGACGCCGGTCTATCACGCCGAGACCCTCAGCGAACGGTACGGCGCGGAGATATACTTCAAACACGAAGACCTACTGCACGGCGGAGCCCACAAGCTCAACAACACGCTCGGCCAGGGACTGCTGGCCGAGGAGGCCGACAAGGAGCGGCTCATCGCCGAGACCGGCGCCGGCCAGCACGGCACCGCGACGGCGATGGTCGGCGCGATGCTCGACCTGCCGACGAAGATCTACATGGGCGAAAAGGACATCGAGCGCCAGGAGATGAACGTCTTCCGAATGCGGCTGCTCGGCGCCGAGGTCGAGCCGGTCACCCGCGGCGACGAGGGCCTCGCCGAGGCCGTCGACGCCGCCCTCGAGGACTTCGCCGCCAACGTGGACGACACCCACTACCTCGTCGGCAGCGCCGTCGGCCCCGACCCGTTCCCGCGGATGGTCCGGGAGTTCCAGTCGGTCATCGGCCGCGAGGCCCGCGAGCAGATTCGGGAGCTGCACGGCGAGCTGCCGGACGCCTGCGTGGCCTGCGTCGGCGGCGGCTCCAATGCCATCGGCCTTTTCCACGCGTTCAAGGACGACGACGTGATGTTCTACGGCGCCGAGCCGGGCGGCCGGGGCGACGCCGAACACTCCGCACCGCTGTCGAAGTCGAAGACCGACGACCCGCAGGTGTTCCAGGGGATGAAAACCCGCGTCATCGACGACGACACCGACAACCACTCCGTTTCGGCGGGGCTGGACTACCCGGCCGTCGGCCCCGAACACGCCGCCCTGCAGGAGCTCGGCCGCGCCGAGTACCACGGCATCGGCGACGAGGAGGCCCTGGCAGCGTTCAAGGAACTCAGCCGCGCCGAGGGCATCATCCCGGCGCTGGAGCCGGCCCACGCCGTCGCCCTCGCGAAGAAGCTCGCCGCCGAGGACCGCCACGACACGCTGCTGGTCAACCTCTGCGGCCGCGGCGACAAAGACATGCAGACCGCCGCCCGGAAGTTCGACCTGGACTGAGCCAGACGCCGCCGCGTTCGCCGCCCGCTCGAGCGCTCGCCGCTCCCGGTCCGGCTTCCCGGTCCGGCTCGGTCGCGACCCGCGAGTCGCCGACCGTCTCAGCCGAGTTCCTTCTCGAAGTGAACGAGTTCGTAGTCGCCCTCGGTCGACTCGCCGGCGACGGCGTACCCCTCGTCGGCGTAGAACTCGACGGCCGCCGCCTGCCGTCGGGCGGTCGTCGCCAGTACAGGATCGAACCCCGACCGCCCGGCGGCGGTCTCCAGCGCCCGCAGCAGCCGCCGGCCGTAGCCCCGACGCTGGCACGACGGCGCCACGCGCATCCGGTGGAGCTCCGCCGCCCCCTCGACCGTCCGCTCGTCGTCGTGGCCGGCCGCCGCCGGCACGAACCCGCCCATCGCGACCAGGGCGCCGTCGCGGACCCGCGGGACCGCCTCGCCGGCGGCCGCCGCCGGCGTCGTGCCGACGAGGAAGGCTCCGCCGGCCTCGAGGTACGCCGTCTCGACATCCCGCAGGTCGTCGGTGCCGGGGACGTCCGCCGGGTCGGTGCCCGCGTCCCGCAGCGCCAGCTCGTGCAACTGCCAGACGGCGTCGGCGTCCCGAACGGGACCGTGTTCAGCCTTCGTCTTCCGCCGGTGTCGGTGGCGCCGCTCCTCGCAGGGTCGCTCGATGCGCGGGACCGGATTCGAACCGGATGAAGACTCGCTTACGCTCGTCTTCCAGGGTTCGAATCGGTCCTGCTCCTTCACTCCAGCCGACTCGCTGCGCTCGTCGGCTTCCGTTCAGTGCGCGGGGTCGGATTCGAACCGGAGCAAGACGGTCGCTCATTCCGTTCGCGCCGCGTCTTGCAGGGTTCGAATCCGACGCCTGCTCTCTCGCTCGTTCGTTACGCTCACTCGCTCGATGCGCGGGGTCGGATTCGAACCGACGGACCCCTACGGGACAGCGTCCTAAGCGCTGCGCCGTTGGCCTGGCTTGGCTACCCGCGCGCGGCCGTCCGTACCGCCGTCGCGGAAAAGTACCTGTCGTTACCGCCCGGCACGGTCCCGGATGCGCTCGACGAGGCCCTCGAAGTCGGCCGTCGGCTCGACGTCACCGATCTCGTCGCCGACCCGCAGTCCGCCGGGGTCGACCACCCGGGCGCAGATGCCGCCGCGGCCGTCGCCGAGGGCGTCGGCGACGCTCGCCTCGCCGGCGACGTTCTCGACGTGCCGACACGGCGGTCGCGGGCGGGTGCCCTCGAACGTCGCCGCCCCGAGCCGGAACCGACACTCCAGCAGGTCGTGGACGTCGCCGCCGCGGACGACCAGGTTGCGCCGGTGGCGGCCGTCCGTGAGGTCGATGCCCGTCGTCTCGCGTATCTCCGCCAGCGCCTCGGCCTGCACGAACGTCACCTCGCAGACGTCGAACGGCGAGTAGTAGCCCCGCCCGGTGCAGTAGCGGTCGCCGGCCAGCCCGCCCTCGACGGCCTCGACGGTCTCCCGCGGCTCCATCGGCTCGCTTTCGGCCTCGGCGACGAGGATCTTCTCGAGACGCATACCGGCTCTCGGGGCGCGAGGCACAAGGCTCCGCCGACGATTTAAGTTCGCGCATACCCGACACGCAGGTGTGTACCGCGCTCGCGACCGGGTCGAAAACGAGGAGTGGGTGGCCGCCATCGACGACGCGGCCGAGCGACTCGAACTCGGCAGCGAGGCGAAGTCGCGGGCGGTCGACCTGTTCCTGTCGACGGTGCCGGCCGAGCGCCGCTCGAAGCGGGCGGCCGTCGCGGCGAGTCTCTACGCCGGCGCACTCATCGCCGGCGACCGCCGCTCGCAGTCGGCCGTCGCCGACGCCGTCGGTGTCGCCCGCCTGACCGTCCAGCAGCGCTGGAAGGAACTGCTGCGGGAGGCGGGGCTCGAGCCGCCGACGTGGTGATCAGTCGGCGTCGCGGTCGGCCGACCGGCCCTCCCGCTCGGGCGTCAGGTTGCCGTGTTCGTCGATCTCGCCGGCGACGACCCGCGTCGAGGAGATGACGTCGCCGTCCTCGGCGCGGACGTGGTCGACGACCTCGATGTCGAGCGGCTCCAGCCCCTCCCGCCGGCGCTTCTCGTTGACCCGCTCGGCGCCCGCGGCGGTCTCCGGCGAGGCGACGAGCACGTCGAAGCCGGGTTCGTCGGCGACGCCGGTCGGCTCCTCGAGCCGTCGGATCTCGAACTCGCGGCCGCGGTCGGCCGCCAGCGCCGCGAGGTCGCGCTCGAGGTCGGCCCGTCGCTCGTCGAACGGGCGGACGTAGCGGTCCTCGGTGCGGGTTCTCGGCGCGAGGTCGTCGCTCGTCAGCCCGACGGTCAGGTCGCCGAGCTCGAAGGCGCGCTCGAACAGCGCCCGGTGGCCGTCGTGGACCGGGTCGAACGTCCCGCCCAGTACGACGTTCATGCAGGCCGGGAGGGCTGGCCCGGGGTTAGTTCCTGTGATGCCGCGACTCGCGGTCAGTCGTCGTCGCCTTCGACGGGGTCGGAGTCGTCGACGGTGATGCGGACCGGCTCTTGGCCGTCGGCCGGCCGGACGCCGAGGTGCGAATCGAGGTTGAACACCGTGTTCAGCTCGTCCTGTACATCGCCGACAATGGAGCCGACCAGTTCGCTCGGCGCCATCGCGGTGTACTCGTAGGGGTTGTTGCCGGCGCCGCTCGCCTCCCGTTTGCAGCGCTGGACCTTCTCCTCGGCGTGCAGCTCCGCCAGCGCCTCCCGGACGGTGCTGGGGTAGAGGCCGGTCCCCTCGGCGATCTCCTCGCTCGTGCTGCCCGGACGCTGTCGCAGGTGGACGTAGATGCGAGCCCTTGTTTCGGTATCCAGCACCCACGACAGCAGGTCCACGATCCCCTCGTCGAAGCCGGTCGTCGCCCGCTCGGCCTCCCCGTGGGGTCCGTCCCGTAGGCTTCCCTTCTCCGAGTCGGCGGGCTCCAACGTCCCGTCGTCCGGCGCGTCGTCGGTCGACATGGGTGAAATCCAGCCTGACACAAGGAGTACCGGTACATAAGCGAGTTCGGGAGAGCGTTGCTCTCCCGGTGACGTAAGCAGCGAGGGACCGGCGGTCCCTCGGGCCGCTCGCGCGGCGCTGCCGCGCGAGGACACTGCAGGGCGCACCGCGCCCGAAGCGCGTCGTTCGGAAGACCTCCGGTCGTCCGTGATCGCGAAAATCTTCGATTTTCGGACGACAACGAGCCGCGGGCGGCGAGGCGGTTTCACCGCCGCGAATTCGCGGCGCGGAGCGCCGCGCATGGCCCGCGAGCAGCAGTCGAGAGCGCCGAGAGCTTTCTCCGTCTTCAGGCTCCCTATGACCTCTTATCTGAACACTATCGCGCGTCGCGGGCCAGAAGCCCTGCACACAGCCCGTCGAGGCCCTCCTCGGCGAGCAGCCGGCGCTGGCGGTCGGCGCCGCTTTCGGCGTCGTACAGCGACCGGATGCCGGAGACCCCGAGCCGGCTGGCCTCGCGATCGACGAGTTCGCCGAGCGGGATCGTCTCCTCGCAGTCCCGGTCCAAAAGCGCCGCGTCGTGGCCGTATCGTATCGCCCGCCACTTGTTCTCGTCCAGCGGTTCCCGCCGGTGGTCGTGGCCGGCCTCGCCGTCCTCGTAGCGGGCCGTCAGGTCCTCCACCAGCGCCGCGGTGTACTCGACGAACGCCAGCACCCGCTCGGGATCGGCCTGGCCGTCCGGCGCCCGTACCTCGACGGTCCCGTGTTCGGAGTGCGGCCGAACGTCGTACCACAGCTCCCCGCGGTCGTCGATCGACCCCGTTTCGACCATCGTCCGCTCGAACGACCGGAACGTCTCGAAGTCGCCGAACGCCGTCGGAATGCCGGTGTTCGGAAGCCCCTCGAACACCTTCCCCCGGGCGGACGCCAGCCCGGTGTCGAAGCCGTCCCAGAACGGCGAGTTCGCCGACAGCGCCAGCATCACCGGCACGTACCACCGCAGCTCGTCGGCGACCCAGACGGCTTTGTCGGCGTCGTCGATTCCGACGTGGACGTGCAGCCCGGCCGTCGTGTTGCGGTGCTGGGGGTACCGGATGCGGTCCAGCTGCGACCGGTACCGCGGCTTCTCGGCGTGCTCCAGCTCCCGCCACCGCGCGGCGGGGTGGAGCCCGGCCGCCGCGACGTCGTAGCCGTGCTCGCGGGCGTGCTCCAGCAGCGCCGTCCGCACCTCCGTCACCGCGTCGCGGACCGCCGACACCGACCCGACGGTCGGCGTCTGCGTCTCGACGACGCACTTGAACAGCTCGTGGTCGAGCCGGTCGGCCAGCACCGCCGGCGGGTCGGCGCCGTAGACGAGCTCGTCGGTCCCGGCCGTCGGACGCCCGGCACCGTCGACCACGTAGAACTCCTCCTCGACGCCGAGCGTCCCCGCTCGGTCGAAGGCCTCACGAGAGCCCAACTCCATCGACGGGTCGTTGGCCGCCGCCGAATAAATAGCACACGACCCGTGCGGGCCGCGCGCTCTACCGCGGCGCCGCGACGACGCCGAGGTGGTCGTCGTGGAACGGTTCCAACCGCCGCCGCTCGCGGATCTCGTATTCCTCCGACAGCGTCTCCAGGACCGCCTCGAACACCGCTTCCGGGTCGCCGGTGACGTCCTCGCTGCGGGCCTTCACCGACAGCAGCAGCCGGCCGCCGTCCCGGAGGAACCGCCGGTTGGCGAGGGCGACCCGCGCCTGCCCCCGGGTCGCGACGTCCTGGACGACGACGTCGACCGGCTCGACGACGTGAGCGTACGTCTCCGGCTTCCGGGCGTCCTTCAGCAGCGGAAAGAGGTTCCCGCGGTCGTCGGTCACCGAAAGCAGGTCCCGGGTCGGCCGGGCGGCGAACTCGACGGCGTAGGTCGGCCCCGCGAAGTCGGCGACGTGGCCGACCGTCGTCCCCGCGGCGGCGCCGAGATACAGAACCGTCTCGCCGCCCTCCAGTCCCGTCTCGACGCCCTGCTCCAGCATCGCGCCCAGCTTCGACCGGCGGGGGTCCCACCGGCGCCACTCGCCGTCGGTCGGCTCGCCGTAGGTCGGCGGCCCCCGCGTCGCCAGCGCCGTCTCGCCGTCGAAGTCGTGGCGGCGGACGCCCTCCGGCAGCGTCATTCCGTTTCACGCGCCTGGATGCGCTCGATGCGGTCGGCCAGCTCGGCGTCCAGCTCCGGCTTCCGCTCGCCGGAGTAGTGGTCGACGCGGGCCGCGATGGCCAGCTTCCCCGCCAGCGCCCGGGCCGCCGACCCGCGGTCGTCGGGGCGGGTTCCCCAGACCGCCTCGTGGGCGTAGATGACGCCGTGTTTCGGCGACGGCGCCCGCCCGCGCAGGTGGGCGAACAGCGCCTCCTCGGCGCCCAGCACCTGCACCGTCCCGGCCGGCTTCCGCGCCAGCGTCTCCAGCCCGCCGGCCAGCGCGATCAGCCGCGCCGCCAGCACCGGCCCGGCCATCGCGGCGAGGTTCGGGGCCACCTCCGGCGCCGTCCGCTCGACGTGCCGCCGGAGGGCGTCGGCCTCGTCGTCGAGATCCCGGACGCGCCGGGCCAGAGCGACGACCGGCTCTCCCTGGTCGTCGTCGCCGTCGTCCCCCTCGGCCGCCAGCTCGCGGGCGTAGTCGACGCCCGTTCCCGCCGTCTCGCGGGTGCTGCCGGCCCACTCGGCGACCCGCTCGGCGAGCTCGTTGGCGACGCGGAGACAGTCGTCCATGGCTCGAACCGCATGAACGAGCCGCCGGTCGTCGGCCCCCTCCCGCTCGCGGACCGCGGTCCGTGCCGCCGTCGTCGTCGCCTCGCGGAGCCGGTCGTAGTAGTCGGCCTCGTCGTCGGCGAAGCCGGCCGCGACGGCCCGCTCGGGCCACGCCGCCGGCGCCGGCGCCGATCCCTCCCGTACCGCCGCGGCGGCCGCCGCCGGGTCGTCGGGCGGGACGTCCGCGAACCAGCCGTTCTCGGAGTCGCTCATGTGGTTGCGTTGTCCCCCGCCGGGTAAAGTCGTTCTCGATGCGTCGCGTCGAGGGGGCCGAGCGACTTATCTCCGCCAGGGGCCGAACCTCAGGTGATGTTCGCCGGCCACGCCCTCCTGGCGTTCGCCCTGGCGGCCGGAGCGGCGTCGCTGGCCGGCTGCGACGCGGACCGTGCGCTCGCCGTCGGCGTCCTGGCCGGCGTCTTCGGGCTGGCTCCGGACGTCGACATCCTCTACGCGCCGGTCGGCCTCGCCGGCGCCGCCAGCCTCCCGGCGGCGGAGACGGCGTTCTGGGCGACCGGCAACGCCGTCCACCGGACGGCAACTCACTCGCTGGTCGTCGGCAGCGCCGCCGCCGTCGCCGCGGGGCTGTGGGCCCGCCGGACTCCCCCCGGGCGGGCGCTCGCGGCGCTTCTGAGCGCCGCCGTCGTCGCCGTCGGCCTCGCCGACGCCGCCCTCGTCGCGGTCGTCCTCGCGGCCTTCGTCGCCGCCGTCGTCGCCGTTGCGGAGGCCGCCGCCCGGCGCGGCATCGCGGCTCGCGACGTCGCTCTCGCCGCCGCCGTCGGCCTGCTCTCACACCCCTTCGGCGACGTCTTCACCGGCGGCCCGCCGGCGCTGTTCTACCCGCTGGACGTCGCGGTTCTCGCCGAGCGGGTCGTTCTCCACCCCGACCCGACGCTCAACCTCCTCGGCGCGTTCGGCCTCGAGGTGGCGACGGCGTGGGCGGCCGTCGTCGTCTACCTCCGCGTCACCGACCGCCGGCTGGCCCCGTACGTCGGCCCGCACGCGGCGCTCGGGGTCGGCTTCGCCGGCGCCGTGCTGCTGCTGCCGCCGCCGTCGCTGGAGGCGCCGTACCGGTTCGTCGCCGGCGCGCTCGGCGTCGGGGCGGTCGCCGCCGCCGGCGTCCGGGCCGGCGACCGGCGGACGCCGTTCCGGCCGGCCGACGACCGCCCGCTGTACTGGCTCGACGCCGCCGTCACCGGCCTGGTCGCCCTCTCCGCGGCGCTCGTCGCCTACGGAACTCTCTACGTCTGGCTGTAGCTTTTATTCCCCGGCGCCCGAACCCGGTGGTATGAACGAGACGCCGCTGGCCCGCGTGTTGAGCGACGAGCGGCTGAACGCCGGGCTGGCGTGGGCGCTCACCGCCGGCGTCGCGGCGCTGGCCGTCGGGAGTCTGCTGGAGGGCGAGCCGCTGTCGGCCGGCTTCGCCGCCGTCGTCGTCGCGCTGGCGGTCGTCCCGCCGGTCGGCTTCCGGCACCCACGGGCGATGCTCCCCTGGGAGGTGCTCGCGCTCGCCTCCCTGCCGGTGCTGGCCCGGACCGTCGTCGTCCTCTCGGGACTCGGCACGGGCCGAATCGCCACCTACGTCGCCGTCGCCGCCGTCGCGCTCATCGTCGCCGTCGAACTCCACGTCTTCACCGCGGTGCGCATGAGCCCGGGGTTCGCGGTCGTCTTCGTCGTGCTGACGACGATGGCGGCGGCCGGCGTCTGGGCCGTCACCCGGTGGGCCGCGGACGTCCTGCTCGGTACCGGCTTCCTGCTGCGGCCCGGCGTCGAGGAGGCGACCGTCGAGCGCCGGCTCATGCTCGACTTCCTCGCCTCGACCGTCGCCGGCCTCGGCGGCGCCGTCTTCCAGCTGTACGTCCGCCGACAGGCACCGCTGGACGAGCGCATCGTCGGCGCCGACGCCGACGCCGGCCTCGGAGAGGTCCCGTGAGCCTCCGCGACCGACTCGCCGTCGGCGACGTCTGGCAGTTCCGTCTCACCCGCGGCATGCAGGTCGGCCTCGTCGGGCTGTTCGCCGTCGGCGCCGCCGAGGGCAACACGAGTATCCTCGTCAACACCGCCGTCGCCTTCGGCGTCTCGCTGCTGCCGGCCGTCCTCGAGCGGGACTACGGTATCCCGCTCGACCCGGGGCTGACGCTGTGGCTGACGACCGCCGTCTTCCTGCACGCACTCGGGGCCGTCGGGATTCCGGGCGTCGAGGGCAACTTCTACAGCTCGCTGTCGTGGTGGGACGAGGTCACTCACACGCTGTCGTCGAGCATCGTCGCGGCGGCCGGCTACACCACCGCCCGCGCGATCGACGAGCACTCCGACGCCGTCCGGCTGCCGCCGCGGTTCACCTTCGCGTTCATCCTCGTCGTTACGCTCGCCTTCGGCGTCTTCTGGGAAGTCATCGAGTTCGTCGTCGCCGAGGTGGCGGCGCGTTCCGGGACCGGCGCCGTCCTCACGCAGTACGGTCTCGCCGACACGATGCTCGATCTGGTGTTCGACACGATCGGCGCGGTCGTCGTCGCCGTCTGGGGGACCGCACACCTCGCCGACGTCGTCGGAGTGGTCGCCGAGCGGCTGGGCGACGGCGCGTCCGACCCCGGCGCCGACCGCTGACGGGTCTCGCGACGCCCGGAAGACGGCGCAAACGACCGCATCTGTTCTGCTTTTGCGGCTCCAGGTCGTATCGCCGGTATGAACGACCCGACGGACTACCCCATCGCGTCGGCGCCGACGCCGGCGCCGGACGACGGGCCCGCGGCGGCGCTCCGCCGGCAACTCGACGCGCTGGCCGACGACGACACGCCGATCGACGACGCCGGCATCGAGACGGCCTACAACTTCGCCTCGCCGGCCGCCCGCCGCCGGACGGGGTCGTACGAGCGGTTCGCCCGACTGTTCCGCTCGCCCCGGTACGCGCCGCTGGTCGACCACGTCGAGGCGGTGACCGGGCCGCTGGAGCGGGACTGGAACGACGCGACCCGCCGCGTAACCGTCACCGGGCCGGGCGGCCGGACGCGCACCTACGAGTTCCGGCTATCGCCGGCGACGACCGGACCGTTCCGGAACTGCTGGCAGACCGACGCCGTCGTCGTCGTCTGATACTACCGGCTGCAATTCGTTCGAGATTCCTCGGCGATATCCGGTTGGATACCGTCCAGAACCTCGTCTTCCGGACGGGACCGCTTCACGTAGTTAGGGCCGGCAGTATGACGCGCCGCTCCGCTTCCGTCGCCCTCAAGACGGCGCCGTTGCAAGCCGGATCATGTCGTGGGACGCCGCCCGGATCCGGGAGCTGCACGAGTCGCTGGTCGACCGCTACGAGCCGGTCGAGCGGACGAGCGGATACAACGCCGACGCCGACGCCGATCCCGGCGAGGGCGTCCGCCAGCTCGTGACGACCATCCTCTCGCAGAACGTCGCCGACCGGAACACCCGCCGGGCCGCCGACGCGCTGTTCGCCGAGTACGACGACTTCGCGGCGATCGAGGCGGCCGACCACGAGGCGCTCCGCGAGACCATCCGGGTGGCCGGCCTCCCGAACCAGAAGGCCGAGCGCATCCAGCGGGCGCTGGCGGCCATCCCGCGAGCGTCGTCCTGAACTTTCACTTCGGGAAGCCGACGATGGCCGTCGACACCCACGTCGAGCGGGTGTCCAAGCGGTTCGGCATCGTCCCCGAGTCGGCGTCGAACCAGCGCGCCCACGACGCCCTCGGCGAGGTCGTCCCCGACGAGCTGACCTACCCGCTGCACGTCCTGCTCATCCGCCACGGCCGGACCCACTGTACGGCCCGGTCGCCGGACTGCGACAACCCGGTCTGCGACGCCTACTGCGACTGCGAAGGCTGCTGAGCGGGCCCGGGCCCGAGGACGATGGGCACGAGGGTGACGGACACCGCCGCCGCCGCCGCGATCTCAGGCCTCCGGCAGTCGGCCGCCGTCGACGGCGACGTTCTCGCCGCTGATGTAGTCGGCGGCGTCGCTGCAGAAGAACAACAGCGGCGCGGCGACGTCCTCGAAGCCGGCCGGTCGGCCCCGGGGCATCGATTCCATGCCCACGTCCGAGACTGTGTTCTCGACGGCGAACGGCGAGACGGCGTTGACCGTGATGCCGTCGTCTTGGGTGTCGTAAGCGAGCATCCGGGTGAACATGACGACGCCCGTCTTCGCGACGAAGTACGGGAAGTTCACCGGGGCGGCGTGCATCAGGTCGCTGTCGGCGAAGCCGACGTTGACGATCCGGCCCCAGCCGGCGTCCCGCATCGGCCCGAGCGCTCGCCGCGAGCACAGCACCGTCCCGTAGAACGTCGTCTCGACGACGTCGCGCCAGGCGTCCCACTCGATGTCCGCCCAGTGGCGGGGGTCGAAGTTCCCGACGTTGTTGACGAGCACGTCGACGCTCCCGAGGTCGGCCTCGACGGCGTCGAAGGTGGCGTCGACCGACGCCGGGTCGGTGACGTCGCCCTGCGCCGTCGTCGCGGTGACACCGCGGTCGCGGGCCGCCTCGGCGGTCGCCTCGGCGGCCGCGTCGCTGGTATTGTAGTGGACGACGACGTCGGCACCGCAGTCGGCCAGCGCCAGCAGTAGCTCCCGGCCGACGCGCTTGGCGCTGCCGGTCACCAGTGCGGTCCGTCCGTCGAGATCGGGCGTCGGCTCCATGCGCCGGCGTAGCGGCGCCGAGGGGTTCAGTCCGGGCGTCGGCGACGGGCTTGCCGCTTGCGACGGCTACCGCTTGCCGAGCGCGCGCTCGAAGGTCCGCTGGGCGCGCTCGTAGCCCTCGTTGCGGTCGACGATGGGGTGGGGGTACTCCGGCGCCAGTTCCTCGCGCTCGTCGCGCGAGAGGTTGGGCCACTCGACGATCCTATCCGCCGGCACGTCCCGCAGTTCGGGGACGTACTCCGTGACGAACGCCGCGCCGTCGTCGTACTTGGCCATCTGGCTGACGGGGTCGAAGATGCGGACGTCGACGGAGTCGGTGCCCGTCGAGGCCGTCCACTGCCAGTTGCCGTAGTTGGAGGCGTAGTCGTGGTCGACGAGCTGCTTCGTGAAGTGTCGGGCGCCCTTCCGCCAGTCGACGAGCAGGTGCTTGGTCAGGAAGCTCGCCACCACCTGCCGGGGTCGGTTGTGAACGTACCCCTCGCGTTCGAGCTGACGCATGCCGGCGTCGACGAGCGGGTAACCCGTCTCGCCGCGTTTCCAGGCCTCGAACGCCGCCTCGTCGTCCCGCCACTCGATCTCGTTGGGGAACGACACGTAGTTCTCCCGCGGCAGCTCCGGGTTGTAGTACAGCAGGTGGTAGTTCTGCTCCCGCCACGACAGCTCGTAGCGGTACTTGTCGACGTTGCGGGCCTCGTCGCCGTGGACCGCGTCGTGAATCTCGGAGGCCTCTCCCCACAGCTCCCGAATCCCGATCATGCCCGCCGCGAGGTACGGCGACATCCGGGAGACGGCCTGCGTCGGCGCTTCGGCGGCCCGCGGGAGGTCGTCTCTGGTGTCGTTGTACGTGTAGATGCCCTCGCCGCAGAACCGGTCGAACCGCTCGCGGGCGGCCTCGTAGCCGGCCTCCGGGAGCTCGATGTCGACGTCGGGTACCGGGACGGTCTCGTCGGCGGCGACGCCGGCCAGCCGGTCGGGCTCGGGGGGCTCGACCGGCGTCTGCTTCGGCACCCGCTCCCAGTCGTTGTGGAACTGGCTGTGGTTCGGGTACGACGACTCGAGCTTCCCCGGCCCGACCA
>PXSC01000040.1:15192-32637 GCA_003023535.1 Halobacteriales archaeon QS_9_70_65
CGAGCTCGCGGTACCGCTCCTGGAGCCGGCGGACGCCCTCGAGGAAGAACGCCCGCTGTCGGGGGCCGACGGTCGCCAGCAGGTCCGTGTCGTAGACGTACACCGGGACGACCTCGTCGCCGCGGGCGGCGGCCGTCAGGCCGACGTTGTCGCGGGTCCGGAGGTCCCGCTGGTGCCAGAACAGTCGCATACATCCCGTTCGGCGGCCGCCGACTAGAGGGCTGTGACACCGGAAGCACCCGCCGGCTGTCGGCCCGCCGGTCGTCGACCGCCGACCGTCGGCCGTCGGCCGTCGGCCTGCCGCCGGCGCAAGGACCATCCGGCCGGCGACCGTACGGTCGTCCATGCAACCGACGACGGAGACGGCGGCCGACCCCGACCGGCTGGAGCGGCGACTGCCGGCCGAGCCGCCGGCGGGCTGGCAGCGGACCGACGCCGGCGGCGGTATCGTCGAGTACCGGCTCCCCGGCGACGATGGCGTGTGTGCCGCCGCGAAGGTGACCGTCCGCCCCGATATCGTCGACTCGGCCGCGGTCAGAATCGAGCGGAAGAAGGGCTGTCGAACCGCCGGTCGCTCGACGTACGACGACCTCGAGGCCGCCGTCGACGCCGTCGAGACGACGCTGCACCGGGCGCTGGAGTAACGAGTAGCGCGGCGCCGCACGCGGGCGAATGGAACCTGCACGCGGCCGCCGTCAGCAGACCGGCTTGGGGTTGATACCCATCGACTCCAACTGCTCGGTGTACTCGTCGTAGGCCGCCTGGATCGCGCCGCTCGCGGCCTCGCGGGCCCGCTCCCACCGCTCGTCGTCGTCGCCGCAGCGGGCCGCGAGCAGTTCCGTCGCTCGCTCCAACTGTGCGTCGAGGTCGTCGCCCATGTCGCGGAACAGCCGCGCGGTCCGTGGGTCGGCGTCGCCGACGAAGAAGCCCGTCACCTGTTCTTTGGACTTCTCGGCGGCCAGCGTCCGGCCGACGAAGCCGCCCAGCCGCTCGATCTCGCCGTCCAGCTCCCGGAGGTACGCCTGGACCGCCGGGGTCTCGCCGGGCTCGTGGGCGTCGAGTTCGCCGGCGACCGTCTCGTAGTGGTCCCGCTCCTCGTTGGCGGTCGTCGCGAACGCCGCCGCTAGCTCGTCGTCGCCGTCGGCCTCGGCGTCGCCAGTCCAGGCGGCGTACGTCTCGGCGGCGTGGTGCTCGGCGGTGGCGGCCGCCGTCAGCACCTCCCCGGCCTCCATCTCGCCGGCGGTGTCGGCGTACAGCGCCTTCGAGGACCCGAGCCGCGAGAGGGCGGTGTCGTTGGCGTCCCGAACCGTGTCGGTGAACTCCTCGGGTGTCATGCCCGTAACTACGCCCGCGCGTCGCTTGTAACCAGCGGTCGCCGCCGGAAGGAAGGGTGCTGTGGGAGCCGGAACCGCGGCCGTCAGCCAACTAAGGAGCCGCCCTGCCTGGTTTGGTCAGTCGTTGGCCTCGCCGTGCTTCGCGGGGTCGGCTTCGCCTCCCCGCTCGCTTTTTCACGAGGCCTCCTTCACTTCGTGCCTCGCGGCTGACGCCGCTCAGCCATCCGGAGAGCCTCGCTGTGCTCGGCTCTCCCGTCAGTCGGCCTCGCCCTGTTTCGCGGCTCGTTTCACTCGCCGCTCCATCTCGAGGCCGACTCCTTCCCTGCGGTCAGTCGCTGGCCTCGCCCGTCTCTATCGGCGCGCCGACGAGGTTGCCCCACTCCGTCCAGGAGCCGTCGTAGTTGGAGCAGTCCTCGTAGCCCAGCAGCTCGTGCAGCGCGAACCACGCCACCGAGGAGCGCTCGGCGATGGGCCCACGAGATGTTCTGAGCGCCGGGAACGTGGCCGCCGCGCTGGGCGGTCTCCTGCAGTCCCGGCGGCGCGAGGATCTCGCCGCTGAACTCCTCCGGCGAGCGGACATCGACGAGCGGTAGATCGCGGTCGATGGCCTTCTCGACGTCCTCGCGGTAGGCCCGGATGGACTCGCGGGGGCCGCTGGCGTCGTACTCCGTCGCCGGGAACTCCGGCACCTCGTCGGTCAGCGGGTAGTCGTTCGCGACCCAGTAGTCGCGGCCGCCGTCCAGCAGCCGGACGTCGTCGTGGCCGTAGTACTTGAACTCCCAGTAGGTGTAGGCGGCGAACCAGTTGGCGTTGTCGCCGTACAGGACGACGGTCGTGTCCTCGGTGACGCCGAGGTCACCGAGCAACGCCTCGAAGTCCTCTTTCTTCAGCAGGTCGCGCTCGACCTGGTCGCGCAGGTCGGCCTCCCAGTTGAGGCCGATCGCGCCGGGCGCGTGGCCCTCCTCGTCGTACACCTCGGTGTCGACGTCGACCTCGAGCAGCCGGTACACGTACATAACCCCACGACTACCGGAACGTTCGACCGACCATCACGAGAAGGAGAAATAACTGCCGCCGACCGGCCGTCCTCCGTGCCCGCTCGACGGCCGTCGGCGCCGCGTGAATCGCCGGCGTCGGCGGTCCCCGCGGACGTGTTTAAGTCGATTACCGGCAACGATTGTGGGTAGCTGGGAGCGATTCGAGAGTACAATATTGAAACGGCGCGGCGCCCGACCTCCGGTATGAGCGACGCAGTGGCGCCGGCGACGTGGGTCGCCGACCGGCTCCGCGACGACGGCGTCAGCGTGGTCGACGTCCGCGACGCCTGGGAGTACGACGGCATCGGCCACCTTCCCGGCGCGCAGAACGTCCCCTTCGATAGCTTCCGCTCGGAGACGGCCGGCGAGGCCGGGATGCTGCCCGGCGCCGACCGCTTCGCCGAACTGATGAGCGAGGCCGGCGTCGGCGCCGACGACCGCCTCGTCGCCTACGACGATACCCACGGCGTCTTCGCCGCCCGGCTGCTCGTGACCGCCGAACTGTACGGCCACGACCCGGCGCGGCTCCACCTGCTGGACGGCGACTTCTCGGCGTGGCGACTCGCCCACGAGACGGCCGACGGGACGCCCGACCCCGAGCCGGCCGACTACGACGCCGCCTTCCGAACGGACGGCCCGCTGGTCGACCTCGGGACCGTCGAGGCCGCCGTCGACGACCCCGAGGCCATCCTCGTCGACACCCGCGAGGCCTGGGAGTTCGAGGAGGGCCACATCCCCGGGGCGGTCCGGCTCGACTGGCGGGAACTCGTCGACGACGACTCCCGCGGGCTCCGCCCCGAGTCGGCGCTCCGGGACCTGCTCGCCGACCGTGGCGTCGCCCCCGATCGGCGCGTCCTGCTGTACTGCAACACCGCCCGCCGTATCAGCCACACCTACACCGTCCTCCGGCACCTCGGGTATCCGGACCTCGCCTTCTACGAGGGCAGCCTCACCGAGTGGGAGCGGGAAGGCGGCGACCTGGAAACCGGCGCCTGACTCCGGTCACCAGCAGGCGACCGTCTCGCCGTCCGCAGGGTCCGGCGTCGACCCGTAGGCGCTTCCCTCCGCGCGCCGGAGCCGGTCGTCGGCCACGAGGTAGACGACCCGGTACAGCGGACTGTCGGCGTGAACCGTCCCGCGGTCGGTCTCCTCCTCGTAGTAGTAGTTGGTCTCCAACTCGACGCGGTAGCCGTCGTCGCGCTGCTGCACCTCCTCGACGGAAGCGCTGTGACCGTAGGCCGTCGTCTCCGCGGTGAGAATCTCGTGCTGGCGGTAGGTGCCCTCGAACGCCACGAGAAACGGCCCGACGTTCTCCGCGGTCCACTCGTCGGATCGCTCGGGGTACTCGCGGGGCTCCATCTCGCCGTCGGTGTCGACCGGGTCCGGGCGCGCCGTCGTACACGGCTCCGGCGTCTCGGCCGACGACGGGGACTTGCTTCCGGCGGAACACCCGGCAAGCACGGCGGTGGTCGCACCGACGGCGGCCAGCAGTCTGCGGCGTCGCATACCCGTCGCTACCGCTCTCGGCATAAATGCTTTCAGAAGGGTCAAACGGCCCTTTGGGTCAGCCGAACGCCTCGAACGGCTCGTTGCACTCGTTGCAGTAGTGCATCGACCGGCACAGCGACGGGCCTTTGGGGTGCTCGCGGTCGGTGTCCGTCGACCCGCAATACGGACACTCGGCGGCGTCGTCGTCGCCGGCCTCCGTCGAGGGGTCCGGGCGGTTCCTCATACCGACACCCCGAACTCCCGGAGGTCGGCCTTACCGGCGTCGGTCACCATCTCGAGGTTCCACTCGGGGCTCCAGACCAGCTCGACCTCGGCCGCCTCGACGCCGTCGGCGCGGGCCGCCGCCTGCCGGACGTCCTCCTGGAGGTAGTCGCGGGCCGGACAGCCGGTGTAGGTGAGCGTCATCGTCACCGTCGCGCGACCGTCCGCGACGGTCACGCCGTAGATGAGCCCCAAATCGACCACCGAGATGGGCATCTCGGGGTCCTCGACGCCTTGCAGCTCCTCGAAGACGGCCGCCTCCGGGCCGTCGGCGTCGGCACCCGTCGCCGGCAGCTCCTCGGCGGCGACGCCGTGGTCGTAGTCGGTGTAGGTGCAGTAACTCGGGCCGCCCTCGAGGTCGTCGGGCTCCCCGACGCCGACGGGGCCGTCCTCAGACATCGGCATCCGCCTCCCCGGGCTCCGGCATCAGCGCCGGTGCCGACCCGCGGCCGAGCTGTTCGTAGGTGAAGGTGAACTCGTCGTACAGCGACTCCCAGGCGTCGGTGTGGTCGCCGTCGCGGCCGCGGGCCGCCGGCAGCAGCTCCGCGTGGTCGGCGACGGGCACCTCCAGCCCGAGGCTGCCGAGGAACGGCGTCACGACGTTGCGCCACTCCCGGCGCAGCTCCGACAGCGGCACCGGCCGGACGCCCGTGTCGACGACGGCCTCCTCGCGGTCGGTCGGGGCGAACAGCGTCAGCGCGTGCGGGAACAGCCGGTCGAGGGCCGCCTGCACCCGGCGCCGGCCCTCGGCGTCCTCGCAGAGCCGCTGCAGCCAGTTGTGGGCGTGCTCGCGGTGGTACTCCTCCTCGCCGAGGGCCTTCTCGACGCGGTCGGCGATCGGCGCGTACGCCGACTCCGACAGCGCCTCGACGCGGAGCCGCTCGTAGGTGTCGTAGAGGTAGCCCCGGAGAACGGGGTCGGCCCAGTCGCCGGCCTCGTACGGCCGCTCGACGAGCGTGGCGTGCCGGAACTCCGCGGGGTCGCGCTCCCAGATGAGGTCGACCTGGTCGTAGCCGAACGCCTCCAGCAGGTCGTACCACAGTCGTGCGTGGCCGAGTTCGTCCTGGGCGATGTTGGCGACGGCGATGTCGGCTTCCAGCGTCGGCCCGCGGACCTGCCACTCGGTGTAGCGCTCGGCGGTGACGAACTCGTCGTCGCCGAGACACCGCAGCTCCGCCTCGACGGCCGCCCGCTCGCGGTCGTCCAGGTCGTCGGGTCCCTCGAGCGTCATCGGTCCGCCTCCGCGAGGTCCTCCTCGGCTTCCTCCTGCTCGCGCTGGCTGGCCTCGATCTCCTCGGCGAAGGACTCGTTGGTGTTGTAGTTGGTCGCCCAGCGGTACTCCTTCCGGGTGGTGCCGCCCATCTCGACGCCGGCGTCGTCGGCGTGGACCTCCGCGATCTCCTCCTTCGGGACGACCCAGAGGCTGTTGGCCGGCTTCCGGCGGGCGTGCATGATCTGGGCGTACTGTCTGGCCATCTCGGCATCCGGCGCGTGGACGCTGCCGACGTGGGTGTGGTAGTCCTTCTTCTTGTCCTGGCGGAACACTTCCCACTTCATGATCAGTCGTCGGCCGCGGCGGGGCTGACGCCGGTCGTGTCCGGCGACTCGATGGCGTCGCGCACCCACTCGACGGCCTCCTGGGTGCGACGGCGCTTGTCGATCTGGCCGGCGCCCGTCGGGTGCTCGTTCTTCGCGACGGTGAAGAACTCCTCCCAGTCGAGGTCTTCCTCGTAGACCTCGTAGTAGTCGTCGTCGGCGTGGTACTCCACGCGGGGGTACTCCGGCAGCTCGAGGCCGTACTTCTCGGCCTTCGGGACGTAGGCGTTGAGGAACGCGTTTCGAAGGTCGTCGTTGCTCATCGTCTTCAGCCCGACGTCCATCGCGAAGCCGCCGTGCGTGGAGTCGTCGTCGGTCGGCCCGAAGAACTGCAGAATGCGGGGCCACCACTTCTCGAAGGCCTCCTGGAGCCGCTGACGGTCCCGCCGGGAGCCGGTCGCGATGGTCCGGAGGATGTCCTCGCCGTGTTTGATGTGGAACCCCTCCTCGAAGCAGATCTTGTCGATGGCGTGGGCGTACGGCTCCCACGACGTGCGCTTCAGCGTCGCCTGCCGCCGCATCGCCGCACCGTCGACGAAGAACATGATCATCGGCAGCTCGTACCAGTCGTCCAGCGGGTAGTGGAAGCAGTTGAGGAACTTCCCCTCGCCGCTCGCCAGCTCGTCGAGCATCTCCTCGCGGGTCTTGATCCCCAGCTCCTCGGCCGCGCGGTACAGCAGCTGCCCGTGGCCGACTTCGTCCTGAACCTGCGCGCTGACCGCCAGCTTCCGGTCCAGCGACGGCGCCTGCCGGATGAACGGCCGCTCGATGTAGGCGCCCATGATCTCGCTGTTGGCGTGGAACTGGATCATCCGCGTGGCCGCCTCCCTGTACTCCCGGGGCATCTCGTCGGCGGGCCCGAACTCAACGGTTCGTCATACAGATTCACCGCCATATAAAGTGGTTTTAAATAATATCCGGCCCTAGCGAGGGCGTGATTTCGGAGTGTCTCGTCGTCGAGTTCCGCGTCACCGGCGACGACTGCCCGCTGGCCGACGCCTCCCGAGGAACGGAGGCAAAAATCGAGGCGGCACCGCCGCTCCGACGGGACGACGGCAACGCGCTGGTCCGCTTTTCGGTCGCCGACCCCGCCGTCGGCGGCGCGCTGGACGACGACGACCGGGTCCGTTATCTCCACCGCGCCGAGACCGGCGATGTACACACTTTCCGATGTCTCTCGAAGGGGCGCTGTGTCGTTCACCGCCTCATCGACGAGGGGTTCCTGGTGGAGTCCGTCGGCTACCGGGACGGCGTCGAGCGCCACGTCGGCGCCGTCGTCGGCCAGACGGTCCTAAACGGTGTGCTGGCGGCCGCCAGCGAGGCCGTCGGTGTCCGGCTGGAACGGGTCTCGCCGCTCCGCGAGGAGGGCGAGGGCAGCGTCGACGCCCGCTGGGACCTCACGCCGGCACAGGCCGAAGCGATGAAGACCGCCTACGAGATGGGCTACTTCGAGGTGCCGCGAGGGGCCAGTTCCGAGGCCGTCGCTGCCGAGTTGGGCGTTTCGAAGTCCGCCTTTCTCGAGCGTCTTCGCCGCGGCGAGCGGGCGCTGCTGCGGCATATCCTCGGTTGACGGGCGCTGGCGGTGGAATTTCTCCGTTCGTGTATCGACGACCCCGTCTCGGCGTACTGAGATGCGCACATAGCAGCGACTCGTCGGGCTCGGTCAGCCCGGATGTACACCGCAGAGATACGCTTATTCGATCCGGAACGTGTCGGGACAGAAAAGATGACTGAGTAGGGGACCGTTCCGGATCGGTCGCGTTTGCTGAGGAACGACCGTACCCAGCCCTCAGGTTGATTGCCACCGAATTTCTGTCAATGGATGTAGTGGGTTGTCGCCCAGCACGTCGTATGCCGTGTTCGTGACTGTGAGCGGAGACGCATCCCCGAGCTCGTCGAGCAAGTCCATGCTGTAGTCTCGCTCCCGGGCGTACCGTTCCCGAAGGATCCCCAGCACGGTCTCGGGATGTGGTCCAACCTGTTCGAGGTGAGCGCCCGCCTGAACGTCGCCTACCTGCACGAGTTTCTCGAACCGTTCCACGGTCGGTCCTGCCTCGGGTAGCGTCGGGAACACGCCCTTCGTAAACACCACCGTGTCCGCGTCGTCGGCAACGGCATCGAGTATCCTCCAGTCGCCGTGGAAATCGAACTGTTCGACGGAGATGCGGTCGTCGTCTGCGTGTAGTTCGCGGGCCAACTCCACGCCAGCCGTGCTGTACTCGCCACCGACGATCTGTGCGTCCGGGAATGCATCGGCGATCGTACCGAGCGTCCAGCCCCAACCACAACCGAGGTCAAGGACCGTTTCGCCCCCATCCAAAACGGGTTCAACTGCTCCCCTGACGACGGTTCTGTCGAGCTCGACGAGTTCGGCGTCGTCGACGAGGAACAGTTCCTCCCCGACGGAGACGAGTTCCCGTTCGTTCCGCCCGCTCCCGCGCGTTTGCCGGACGAACTCTTCGTATGACGGAGAGTTCTCCCGATAGGATCGGAGGAGGTGTTCGTAGATATCGTCGTACGTCTCGGTTCCGGCGAAAAGAGACGGGTCGCGTGGTGGTTCATCGATCCCACCGAGTAGGTAGGTTGTCCACGACGAGTGAGTCGGGAGGTCGTCGAGTGGAACGGACTTCATCGCCGTTTACCTCTCGTGGCTGCGAGCGTTCGAACATATGTATACTGGATGGGTAATAGTTGCATCGCTATCACCGCCGTGAACAAGAAAAGTGAATATTGTCATAACGGATGCTTTCACGACACTTATTAAAAATATCGATCCGACTCCGTCGGGGATATCCGTTCAAAATGTCCAATACTGATAAGGCCGATGGACGATCGACCGCTTAGGACCAGTGAGTGATGAGTCGATGATTCGTCGATTATGATTGGAAGAAGCAGAGCCACCATGCTGAGTTCGTGCTCTGCACTGGCCGAGTGTGCTATGTCGAATCCGAAGCGAAATCGTATTTCGAACGGCTGGAATGGTCGCCGCCTCAGAACTCCAGTAACGCCTCGGCGTTCTCCCACAGCAGCTTCCGCTGGACTGCCGGCGGGTAGTCGGTGTGTTCGGCGAAGTCCTCGAGCCACTCCGCGGGCTCGATCATCGGGTAGTCCGTGCCGAACATCACTTTGTCCTGCAGGATGGTGCCGGCGTACTGCAGCATCTGGTCGTCGATGTAGCGCGGCAGCCACCCCGAGAGGTCCATGTAGACATTGCCCTTCTGCTGGCAGATGGCCAGCTGCTGTTTCTCCCACGGAAACGCCGGGTGTGCGAGCAGAATCTGTAGGTCGGGGTATTCGGCGGCCACGTCGTCGATCAGCATCGGGTCGCCGTACTTGATCCGGAGGCCGCGGCCGCCGGGCGCGCCCGCCCCGAGCGTCGAGTTGCCGCCGTGGAAGACGACGGGGACACCGAGGTCTTCGATGACGTCGAACAGCTCGCGGTGCTGGGGGTCATTCGGCGCGAACCCCTGGGCGATCTGCTGGAACTTGAACCCCGAGAGGTCCAGGTCCTCGACGCAGCGGCGGGCCTCCTCGATGGGGTCGTCCTTCAGCGGGTCGACGGAGCCGAAGCCGACGAAAAAGTCGGGGTACTCGTCGCGCACCTCGGCGACGTGGTCGTTCGGCACCGGCGGGTTGCCCGTGTTGGTCTCGGCGTCCCAGCCGAGCAGTACCGTCCGGTCGACGCCCGCCTCGCGGTACTCGGCGACCATCTCCCCGTAGTCGCTGGTCTCCAGCGTCGCGCCGAACGTCTCGGCGGCGTCGGCCATCATCTCGCCGCCGGCGTCCTCGAGGAAGATGTCCGTCGGCTGGTGGGCGTGGGTGTCGACCGCGCGCGGCTCGTCGTCGAGTACGTCCAGCATACGGGGCTCGTCGCGCCGCGGTCACAAAAACCCGCCCGGCCCGCGACCGCGACTGCAATCGCGGCCGCGCCGTCGCCGTTTCGGCCGTCGATACCGGCGGGCGTTTATACTGTCCCGTGGCCGAGGTCCCGATCGTCGATGGAACTGTCCCCAGAATCGGTCGTCGTCTCCCGAAACGGGGTCGTCGTCGAGCGACGGCTCGAGCCGAGCCGCGAGGGGCTACTCGCGGCGTTCGAGCTGTGGGCCGCCGCCCCGGTCCGGGTCCGGGTCGTCGACGAGCTACCCGGCGCGCTGCCGGTGGTGGCGGCCGGCTTCGAGGACCGCGACAGCCTGGAGGCCGGCCGCGTCGGCTCCGACTGCGTGACCGCGACCGTCGCGGTCGCCGGCGGGTCCGCGCGGTTCGGCTACGGCTTGGAGCTGTCCGGCTCGCCGGGAGACGCCCGCGTCGAGCCGCCCTCGGTCGTGGCCGTCGACGCCGCCGCCGACGGCCTCGAGGTCGCCGATCCCCCGAGCGTCGACACCCACCCGCCCGAGGACCCCGCGCCGTCGGCCATCGACCGCCGACTGGAAACCATCGCCGGCCGCGCCGAGCGGCTGGCCGACGGGCTGTCGGACGGCCCGACGGACGGCGACGCGGCGGTCGCCCGCGACCGGCTCGCGGCCCTCGAGTCGGACCTCGAGGCGGTCGCGACCGCCCTCGAGTCCGCCGACCCGCCCGACGACGACCGGCAACTGGCCGACGTCGAACGGCTCCGGCTCGCCCTCGACGCCGACCACTCGGAGTGACTACCCGCGGCGCTTGAAGAGGAACTTCATGTCACCTTCGAACACCGACTCGCCGTCCTGGTTGGTCATGCGGGTGTCGATCTCGACGTAGCCGGCGTCGTCCCGGCTGTCGAGTTCCCGCTTCTCGGCGCACTCGTAGACGGCGCTGAGGGTGTCGCCGATGAACACCGGGTTCGGGACGTCCATGTAGTTCATCCCGAGAAAGGCGACGACGGTTCGCTCGACGATGCCGGTCCGCTGGAACAGCCCCGTCGCGACGATGAACGTCATCGGCCCCTGGGCGATGCGGGCGCCGAACGGCCCCTCCTCGGCGTACTCCCGTAGCTGTACGGCATGGGGGTGGCGTCGCAGCCCCCAGGCATAACCTTTGGCCGTCGGCGAGTCCTCTCGCGCCAGCGATACGGTGCCGGGCTCGGGCAGGGCGGCTGTTCGCCCGTCACCGGCCGGGCCGCGCCACGTCGCGTCACTCCGCGTCGGGGTCGTGGTCGTACGCCTCTCGGGCCTCGGCCGCGGAGATCTTCCCGAGCCGCAGGTCGCGGGCGACGGCCTCGGCGTCCCGCTCGGTCGGGTCGCCGTAGCCGCCGCCGCCGGGCGTCCGGAGGCTGACGACGTCGCCCGCCTCGAGGTCGTGCGTCGACTTGGCGGCCAGTCGCCGGGCGTCGTCGCCGTCGAGCCGGTAGGTCGCGCCGGTCGCGCCGGTCTCCCCGCCCGCCAGCCCGTACGGCGCGTACCGCTGGCGGTCCGCCAGCAGGCTACAGACCGCGTCCGTCAGAACCTCGATGTCCCGCCGGAGCCCGAGCCCGCCACGATGTCGACCGGCGCCGCCGGTGTCCGGCCGCAGCTCGTACCGGCGAACCCGCAGCGGGTAGGCCGTCTCCAGCACCTCCGCCGGCGTGTTGAGCGTGTTGCTCATGTGGACGTGAACGGCGTCCATCCCGTCGCCGCCGGCGCTTGCGCCGAAGCCGCCGGCCTGCGTCTCGTAGAAGGCGAAGGCGTCGCCGTCGCCGTCGTTGCCACCACCATCGTCGTCCCAGTCGCCGCCGTCGTCGGTTCCGCCGAAGGTGACGTTGTTCATCGTTCCCTGGCCGGCGGCGACGGCCCGCTCGGAGACCGCCTCGGCGAACGCCCCGAGGACGACGTCGGTCGCGCGCTGTGAGGTCTCGAGGTTGCCGCCGACGACTGCCGCCGGCGGTTCCGGGTCGACGAGGCTCCCGGACGGCGTCTCGACGTCGACCGGTCGGTAACAGCCGGCGTTCGGCGGGATGTCCGGGTCCGTCACCGCCCGGACGGCGTAGTACGTCGCCGACACCGTCACGGCGGAGACGGCGTTCACCGGGCCGTCGACCTGGGGGGCCGTCCCGGCGAAGTCGACCGTCACGGCGTCGCCGTCGACGGTCACCGTCGCGACGACCGGCAGGTCCTCGGCGCCGCGGCCGTCCCCGTCGAGAACGTCCTCGAAGCGGTAGTCGCCGTCCGGAATCGCCCCGAGTTCCGATCGCATCCGTCGCTCGGAGTAGTCCTGTAGCTCCGCGAGCGCGCCGCCGAACGTCCCGCGGCCGTACCGCTCGACCAGCTCCCGGACCCGCTCGACGCCGGTTTCGTTGGCGGCGACCTGCGCCCGGAGGTCGCCGCGGCGCTCCTCCGGCGTCCGGACGTTCCGCTCGATGAGGTCGTAGACGGCCGCCCGCTCCTCGCCGCCCGCTAGCAGCTTCACCGGCGGAATCCGGAGCCCCTCCTCGTAGATCTCCGTGGCGTCGGCGCCGACGCTGCCGGCCGTCGCGCCGCCGACGTCGGCGTGGTGGGCGCGATTGGCCGCGAAGGCGACCAGGTCGTCGTCGACGAAGACCGGCGTTACGAGCGTCAAGTCCGGCAGGTGGGCGCCGCCCTCGTAGGGGTCGTTCGACAGCACGGCGTCGCCCGGCTCCAGCGTCGCCGGCGGGTGCGCCTCCAGCGCCGCCGCCACCGAAAACGGCATCGCCCCGAGGTGGACCGGCAGGGTCTCCGCCTGCGCCGCCAGCCGGCCGTCGGCGTCGAACAGCGCACAGGAGCAGTCCTGCCGCTCCGTGACGTTGGGCGAGTAGCTCGTCCGGACCAGCGTCGCGTTCATCTCCTCGCAGACCGCCGCACAGCCGTTGCGGACCACCTCCAGCGTCACCGGGTCGACCGTTCCGTCGGTTCCGCCGCTCATCGACCCACCTCGATCCGGAGCGTCCCGTCGTCGGCGACCGCGAGCTCGTCGCCCGGCCGGACGACCGTCGTGGCGTCGGGGCCCTCGACGATTGCCGGCCCCTCGACGGTCGCCTCCGGCGGGAGCGCCTCGCGGTCGTAGGCCGGTGTCTCGTGGTCGGCGTCGAACCGTATCGTCCGCGTCTCCCGAACCGCGTCGTCGGCGTCGCCGTCGGCCGGCGGCGCCGGGTCGGGCGGCTCGACGACGCCGCGGGTCCGGACCCGGACGGCGACGAGCTCCAGCGGCTCCGCGGGGGCGGCGTGGCCGTACCGTTCGGCGTGGCGGTCGTGGAACCGGTCGGCGACGGCCGCCAGCGCCGTTTCGTCGACCGGCGACGGCGCCGGCACCCGGAGGTCGAACGACTGGCCCGCGTAGCGCACGTCGAGGAAGCGGTCGTGCTCGACCGGCAGGTCCTCGGGCACCCGGTCGGCGCCCGCTCGCTCGAACTCGCGGAACCGCCGCTCCAGGTCCTCGGCGTCGACGTCGTCCCAGGGCCGGACCCGCGAGCGGGCCGTCTCGTGGGTGACGTCGGAGACCAGCAGCCCGAACGCCGACAGCACGCCGGCCGCCCGTGGGACGAGCACCTCCGGGACGCCCACCTCGGCGGCGACGGCGGCGGCGTGCAGCGGGCCGGCGCCGCCGAAGGCGACCAGCGAGAACTCCCGGGGGTCGTGGCCGCGCTCGACGGAGACGACCCGCAGCGCCCGCGCGGTGTCCGCGACGGCGACCCGGACGACGCCGGCGGCGGCCTCCCGGGGACCGACGCCGAGGCGGTCGCCGAGCGACTCCAGCGCCGCCGTCGCTTCCTCGATGGCCCCGCCGACGTCGCCGACGAACGCCGCCGGGTCGATGCGGCCGAGCACGCAGTGGGCGTCGGTCACCGTCGGCTCGGTCCCGCCGCGGCCGTAGCAGACCGGCCCCGGGTCGGCGCCGGCCGACTCGGGGCCGACCCGCAGCGCCCCGCCGTCGTCCAGCCGGGCGATCGAGCCGCCGCCCGCCCCGACGGTGTGGACGTCGACGGTCGGCACGGCCACCGGGTAGTCGCCGACGGTCACCTCCGTCGTCACGAGCGGCTCGCCGTCCGTGACGAGCGAGACGTCGCAGGAGGTGCCGCCCATGTCCATCGTCAGCACGTCCGGGCGGTCGAGGCGGTCGGCGACGTGGGCGGCCCCGCGGACGCCGGCGGCCGGCCCCGACAGCAGCGTCTCGACCGGCCGCTCGCGGGCGTCGGCCGCCCGGACGACGCCGCCGTCAGACCCCATCACTCGCAGCGGCGCCGCGACCCCGGCGTCGTCCAGCGCCGCCGCCAACCGGCCCAGGTAGCCGTCCATCGTCGGCCGGAGGGCGGCGTTCAGCGCCGTCGCCAGCGTCCGTTCGTACTCGCGGATCTCCGGCAGTACCGACGACGACAGCGAGACGCTGTCGACGCCCGCCGCCCGGAGCGACTCGCCGACCCGCTTCTCGTGGTCGGGGTTCTCGAAGGCGAACAGCAGCGCGACGGCGACGCTGTCGGCGTCGATCTCCTCGGCGAGAGCCGCGACGGCATCGTCGTCCAGCGGCTCGACGACCTCGCCGCGCGCGTCGACCCGCTCGTCGATTTCGTAGCGGCGGTCCCGGGGCACCACGGGGTCGGGCTTCGAGCCGTGCAGCTCGTAGATGTTCGGCCGGTCCTGGCGGCCGATTTCGAGGACGTCGCGGAAGCCGGCGGTGGTGACCAGCGCCGTCTCCGCGAACGACCGTTCGAGAACGGCGTTGGTCGCGACGGTCGTCCCGTGGGCGAAGTAGTCGGCCGACGCCGGCGGCGCGCGGTCGACGACCGACTCGAGGCCGTCGACGACGGCCCTGTCGGGTGCGTCGGGAGTCGAGGCGACCTTCTCGACGTGGACGGCCCCGTCCACGACCGCGACCATGTCGGTGAAGGTCCCCCCGACGTCGACGGCGAGACGCGTCTCCATGCCGCCGACTCGGGCCGGCGCCCTCCTCAAGGTGACGCCGAGCGCGCCGGCGGCGACGGCGACGCGTCGACCGACCGTTCGGCGCCCGGCGGGCACAGAACCGCGGTAGTAGGAACCGTTAACCGCCGACCGGCCGACCGGCCGGTACGCGCGACGCCTACGTCGTCGGGGCGGGCCAGTCGGTATACGGGTCCTTTCCCGACGAGAGCTACCGGTCACTGTTCCGGACGGCCGTCGAGGCGGCCGTCGACAGCGTCGACCGCGGCATCGACCTCGGGGCCGTCGACGAGGCCTACGTCGGGACGCTCGGCGTCGGCGGCCGCCAGATCGGCCTCTCGGCGCCGGCCGTCACCGAACACGTCGGCCTCGACGGCACGCCGGCGACCCGCGTCGAGAACGCCTGTGCGGCCTCCGGCTACGCCGTCCGGCAGGCCGTGATGGCAGTCCGGTCCGGGATGGCCGACGTCGTCCTCGCGGGCGGCGTCGAGTGATGACGGACCTCTCCGGCGACACCGTCCGCTACTGGCTGGGCGCCTCCGGCGAGACCGAGTGAGAGCGGCTCTCCAGGACCACCTTCGCCGGTGTCTACGCCCAGACGGCCTCGGCCCACGTACGCGAGCACGGGACGACGATCAAGCAACTGTCGGCCGTCGCGGTGAAGAACCACGACAACGGCGCGCGGAACCCGAAGGCACAGCTGGACTTCGCCCGCACGCTGGAGGAGGCGACGGCGGCGCCGACGGTCGCCGACCCGCTGACGCTGTACCACTGCTGTCCGACGACCGACGGCGCCGCTGCGGTCCTCGTCGCGAGCGAGGACGTCGTCGACGACTTCGCCGCCGACCCGGTCCGGGTGGCCCGGCGTCGGCGCCGCCGAATCGAGGGGACGGCCCCGGTCGAGGCGTCGCTGTCGGCCGACCGGAAGCTGGACTACACCGCGTACCTCCGGCGGGGCGACGTCGTCGGCGACGTCCCGGACGGCGGCGCGGCCCACGTCTCGGTGCCGAGCTGGCGCCGGAGCCACCTCTCCCGGCACCGCCACGAGGCCGGCCGCTGTCCGGACTGCGGGACCGTCGCCCTCCCACCGGCGGGCGCCTGCCCCGACTGCCGGAGCCCGGCCGACTTCGAGCCCGTCGAGGCCGCCACGATCATCGACGAGGGCGGCGCCCCGCCGGAGTTCGCCGCCTTGCGGGCCCGCCAGGGCGCCCTCGGGGTCGCGGTCGTCGCCTTCGATGCCGCCGAGGACGCGATCTCGGTGCCGGTCCAGGTCGTCGGCGAGGCCGCCGTCGGTGACCGCGTCCGCGCCGTCCCCTGGCGGGTCTACGTCGAAGAGGGCGTCCCCCGATACGGGCTGAAGATGCTTCCCGTCGGCGATCGAGGCCCGGTCGGTCTACGTCGCGCCGCGAGCCCGGACCGTCACCGACCCCGGCTCGCCGTTCTCGAACGCGAAGGTCGCGACGTATTCGACGTCGACCAGACAGTCGGCGCAGACGCGGTCGTCGTCGCCGCCGCCTCGGACGGCCGCGACGGTGATCTCCAGGGTGTCGGTCGCCCGGTCGTAGTCGGCGTCGACCAGCTCGGCGGTGTGACAGGCGTCGGCCCCGCCGACGACGCCGTCGACGACGACCCGGCCGTCGTCGATGTCGACCTCGTGGTCCGCCGCCCCGTCGCCGCAGCCGACGTCCGTCACCTCGAACGACGTGGCGACGAGTCGCGGCGGCGCGTCGGACGTCGTCGGCGACGCCGTCGGGTCCTCGCTCGCCCCGCCGTCGAGACAGCCGGCTGTCGCGAGCGCCGCCGACGTCGCGCCGGCGAGGAACCGCCGTCGGTCCATGACGAGGGCATGCGCCCGCGAGGTCAAGGCTCTGACGGCGCGGCGCGACCCCCTCGCGTGTGGCCCTCCCGGCCCCGAAGCCGCGCGGTCGCCGCTGTCCGGAGAGCCTCCCCGGACCGACACACGGGACGGGACGGCATCGACGTCGTCGCCCGGTTCGACGGTGAGCCGGTCCGATACCGGAGACGGTCCGGAATCGTTGCGGCTTCGAGAATCCGCTGCGGGCGACCCGCGAGGAGGCCGCCGGTGACCGACGCTCAATCGCGGTCCGGTCGGCCCTCGTCGAGCACGGCCCGACACTCGGTGAGGAAGCCGGCCAGCGACGACCCCACGTCGGCGTCGAAGGTCGCGACCACGCCGGTCGTCTTGTCCCAGGGCCACTGGATGACGAACGCCTCCTCGAAGGAATAGACGCCAGCCTGAGGGCGACCGAGCGGCGTCGCCTCGATGTCGGTCTGGTGGAGGGTCGCGTTGAGTTCGATGGCGCTTTCGACCAGTGCCGACAGCTGGGCCTCGGTGTACTGCTCCCGCAGTTCGTTGTCGGAGTAAATCCGGGTCGTCCCCTGGGGCCGGTAGACCGTGACGCTGCGGAGCTTCTCGCCGACCTGGTTCCGGCAGAACTTCGCGAGCCGTTTGGCCACGAGCGGCGAGTGGCGACGTACGCTGAGCCGCTCTCGGCCGGAAGCCGACGACGAACTGGACGTATCCATCACGAAGCCGTTCCGAAAGCCCAGCGCGCTTGACGAGATCGACAACGCCGCCGCAGACGCGGGTCGCCATTCGGTCGCCGGAGAGTCGGAGACGTTCACCCGGCTGGCCCACGACGGGCCCCGGTCGGCGGTGACGCCGACCGGTCGATGTGGTTCGGTACGGCGATCAGGTGGTCGTCCGGCGGACCGACGGCGTCGAGACCGTCCTCCGAGCGCCGATTCCGACAATAGAACGTAGCGACGAACGACGCGACCCCTAAATCTCGTCGAGGGAGGCGTGGAAGACGCTCCCGATCGCGATGTGGTGCTGCAGCGTCCGCTCGATGCGCCGCCGGA